>CAIWTC010000349.1 GCA_903915485.1 uncultured Ignavibacteriales bacterium
GAACCTTCCTTTAGATATTCTAAAGGAAGCAAAGCCCTATTTCTTCACAACATACCTGAACGATTGGCAATTGTTTTTTGAGCAGACTCTGAATATGACGGCAATTCTTAACGCTGTTGCTATTTTGTCCGCACACATAGCAGGATTATTTCTTTTAACCTATTACTTCTTCAGAAGAAAGGATATTCTAACTTGAAATCATTATCAATTGTTTTTATATGTTTAATCAATTATTTACAAATATTCCCTCAAGGGAATTCAGCCAACGAGATTATTGAAAAAATGAAGCGGAACGCTTCTGTTGTCCATGATTATGAAGTTAATATCAAAGTTAAAACGAATGTTGATTTTCTGAAGATACCTGAAACAGAGTCCATACTCTATTTCAAACAACCGAATAAGGTAAAATTAAAATCAGAGAGATTCTCTTTATTACCCAGAAAATTTTCGTTCTTCTCTCCAATAAGCTTAATTAAAAACGATGCCACCTGTATTGGTGAGGGCGAGGAAACATTTAACAACCATAAATGCTATGTAATTAAAATTGTACCTTCAGGAAGTGATAATGATATAGTACTTGCTAATACATTGGTTGATAAAGAACAGTTGGTATTTCGGAAAGTAGATTTAACAACCCGTAAAAACGGTAATATTGTTCTGACAATGGATTATGATTTGGCAATGATTAAGAGATATCCCTTGCCGAGTTCAATTCAGTTTTTGTTTGATTTCAGCAATTTGAAAATACCAGCGGAAGAAGGAGAAACATCTCATGATTCGCATAATAAGAACAAGAATGAAAAGTTAAACAAAGGAACAGTTGAGATTAGATTTTCGGACTATAAAGTCAATGTCGGCTTAACGGATAGTTTTTTTGAGGAAAAGAAAAAGTAATTTTTATAAATAAAATTATTTAAGGATTTTAACTTCGGTATCGTAATTTGAAATTAATTTCATAAATGAATCATCAAGGTCTGTGGACTTTCCTGTCAGCGGGTCAACTTTCACTATCACCCCTGCCCCATCAGTGATAATTTTTTCTTGAGTTCTATTATAAATCAGATGCTCAAATCCATAGGATGAATTCTTAATAAAACTAACACGGGTGTAAATGTCAAGTTCATCATCATATATTGCATGTCCTCTGTAGTTTACTTCATTACGAACGATATAATACTTTGAGCCGTCAGCAAAAAGCTGTCCCGGAGGTATAATCCCTAAATGCTTCATGTATTGAATTCTACCCTCTTCGAAGTATGTTATATAAACAGAATTGTTGCATACTCCCAAGATATCAATTTCATTGAAGCGGACTTTGACGGTTATTTTATGTTTGAAGTCATATACTGTAAGCATAATATTATAAAATTAAATTAGAACTTTTTGTAATATTGAACAAGCTTTTTCTACCTGGGAATCTGAAATATCCAAATGTGTAATTGCCCGCACTGAAGTTGACGAACCTGCTGAGAGTAAAAGACCATGAACTTTACACTCCTCTATGACTGCATTGACGGATAGCTTTTTAGGAGAAAAGATTGCGATATTTGTTTGAATGGATGTCATATCAATTTCAACGCTCGAAATATCAGCCAGGCACTCAGCTATAACTTTTGCGCGCCTGTGATCTTCTGCAAGTCTGTTGATATTGTTCTTAAGAGCATAAAGAGCGGCTGCGGAAAGAACCCCAACCTGTCTCATACCACCACCCCAAGATTTCCGGATTCTAAATGCTTTTTTAATTTTCTCTTTTGTACTAAGGAGCAATGAACCTATAGGAGCACCTAAACCTTTAGAAAAACAAACCGAAATGGTATCAGCGTAAGAGGCATATTCAGCGAGAGTTATACCTGAGGCAATTGAAGCATTCCATATTCTAGCTCCATCAATATGAAAGTACAATTGATTTTCTTTTGCTAAGTTTGAAAGGGCCGAGATATTTTCAATAGGAATTACTGCACCGCTAGCTCTATTATGCGAATTCTCTACTGCAATAACTTTTGTGTATGGCATATAGTAGGCATTTTTGGGACGGATAGCATCGGCAACATCCGCAGGATTCATTACCCCTCGAATTCCGGTGACGGGGTTCAATTGGATTCCCGATAATGCACTCGCAGAACCGCTTTCATAGTTGAATATATGAGCATTTTGTTCACAGATTATTTCATCCCCAGGCTCTGTTAATATTCTTAAAGCAAGTTGATTCCCCATAACACCACTACTGACAAAAAGCGAAGCTTCTTTTTGAAATAGATTTGAACAATACTCTTGTAATTCTAAAGTAGTTGAATCTTCCTGGTAAACATCATCCCCTACTTCAGCCTCGTACATCGCCTTTCTCATTGCTTGCGAAGGCTTTGTAACAGTGTCACTCCGTAAATCTATCATCGTTTAACTTAAAAAGATCCTCTCTAATGATTCAATTAATTTTTCTCTAAAAATAGGTTTGGAAATAAAATCATTAAAACCTGCCGCAATAAACTTCTCTTTATCTCCCGGCAAAACATACGCAGTAACTGCAATAATTGGAATATTCTGGAAGCCCGGCATCTGATGAATCATCTTAAGTGCATCTAATCCATTGTATTCGCCTTGAAGATTTATATCCATAACAATAAAATCAAAATTATATGATGTTAATAATGGAAGTGCTTCCTCAAAACTTACGGCAAACTTTATTTCCTGCATTTCTTTCATCTGAACCTTGAATAGAATCTGAGAGTCAACCTGGTCTTCAATATACAGGCACTTCATAGAGCCCAATTCCATAGACTTTGCGGGTGATTCCTTAATAGGTTCTGTGACTGCAGTTCTTCTTGAATGTGGGGGATTAAAATCAACAGTAAGCACTGGTTGTTCAGCATCAATATTATTATTAATTGATTTAGTTACTTCTTCAAAACTAAAACTATCTGATATTGGTTCATACCTTTGTTTAGTAACTGCATTCGGATTTGGCTTTGAACCGCTTTGGAAAGAAAATTTAGTATCTATAGGAATATCGAAGTCTTCTTCAACCGGAGGTTTGCTTACCGGATTGCTTACAACTGCACTTTCAGAATCATTCTCATATTTAGTGTCAAAGTTAAAATCAGTATCAAATTTATCATCATTGATTTGGGTAGGTACAGTTTCCTCATCAAAGTTGGAGACACTAATTGTGGAATGTTCCAAATTCTTTTCTTCAAATAAATTTAATGGGAACTTAAATCCAATTTCATAAGACTTCCCGCTCCTTAAACTTGTGTGATACTGACCGCCAATTGAATCAACTAGCGTTTTAACTGCAAGGAAACTGTATCTAGACAAATTAAAAGTTTTCGGACTGCTGTGGGAATTCCCCTTGAAGAAAGATTCAAAATTAGTCTGTAATTTCTCAGAAACTTTATTGGGTTCATCACGAACTACGACAGCAAAACTAAAATCATCCAATTGATGCGCTGAAAGAGTCAGCATTTCTTCATCAGAAATGTTCACTAAGATTCGTATGAAAATGGAAACGAAATGCTTAAACTTATCTTTATCACTATAAAATGTTAATGAATTGGAAATCTTACCTATAGATATTTCCTTTTTCATTTTTCTAAAAGTATCTTTGTCTTCTGCCATTACTTTGTCAAAAAGTTCAGAGAACAGAATCTCAGATGGAATTAATTCCTGTGCTGATACTCTGGCCTGAGCATACTCAGACACAGAATTCATTATATTCAGAAGGTTATCTCTGTTCTGATTAATATAATCTATAGCTTCTTTTTGTTCCAAAGAAGGATTATCAAGACTGTCCCTTATCTCTTGAAGAAATCCAAGCATAACATTAATTGGAGTCAATATTTCATGGAACATCATAGATAACTGTGAAAGTTCAAGACCTGATGATGAACTACTACTCGAATTTGAATCGGATATTCCGGCAGGAACTTCCCTTATAACCTCAACGGGGACTTCTTTAATTATTTCAATTGTTTCGTGATCGGGAGTTATTATAATCAAAAATGTTTCAGAATCTTTTTCAGAGCTTAAAACCGGAACTGCTTTTAATATGGCGGGAATATTTTTCCCCAATGGGTTCTTAATAGAGATATTCAAAGTAGCCATCGATGTAATTCCGCTAAAGAAGATTTTTGTATTTACATCTGCCCTACTGTCATCACTGACAAACTCTATTAGTGAATTGCCAATAAGTTTTTTTGAGGAATCGGTCAACAGGTGATTTGCGGCTTCGTTAGCTTCAGTAATAAATCCAACTGAATCTGTCTTGATAATTATATCCGATGAACTCTCGAATAGCGAAGAAAACATAATATTATCATTCGCAGTTTTTGTTTGACCGGTAACATTTTGAATAATATTAAAAAAAGCTTTATGTCCTTCGTATTCGAAGGCGAGTTTAGCTATTTTAATAAGAATATTCCCGCCATCTTTTCTGCGATGATTAAATGGGCCTTGGTAGGAGGCTACTGATTCAAATGAAGAAGTATTGTCTAGCAGCGACTGTATATCCTCAGGAGTATATAAATCAGTTAAATCAAGCTGAAGGAATTCACTCCTTTTATATCCGTATAGGGATAGAGCAGCATCATTTACTTCTAAAAACCGTAAATTATCGGTATCATAAATAAAGATTGGCTCCGGATTATACCTAACTAATAAATCAAACATTTTTCCTTTAAGCTTTATAATATCTTCAAAATTTGTATTTTGATTCTGTTCTAAAAATGTAACCACCAAAAAGTTTTGTGCATTGTTTGCCGAAAAAGACTTATCAAACAAAATTGAAAATAATAAACTTTCGTCATTCTTAAAAGCAAAATCATTCAGTGAAAACGTATTAAGTTCTGAGTTTTCAATAAAATCGGTGATTTTTTTGTAATTGTTATCATCAAATAACGAAAATAAATTGAAATCCTCTCCCCTATACTTTAGTAATAGCTCATCGAATTTTGAAGAAGATATTATCGTCTGTCCCGCAGCGTCAATTAACATCATAGGTAGGTTGACAGCCTCGAATAAGGCCTTTTCCCTTGAGAATGTAGATGAATACTTAACGGCCTTTTTCTGCGTGATGCCGATAATCGCAAGAACATTGTTCTCGGCATCAATCAATGGGACTTCAATAGTTTCAAAGTTTTGCCATGATGAAAGTCCTCTGAATGGAACACCATCAAGGACCATTGTGTTTAAGGATTCTTTAATATATGATTCAATTGAACGGTAGAAATCCACATAATATGAAGGCAAAAAACTTTTTTCGGTTTTCCCTTCCATCTGAGCAGGCCTTAGTCCTAATGAAACAGCAAATTTTTTATTACTTAAAACTATGTAATCATTAGCATCTTTTATCCAGAAAAACTCATCGAGTTTATTTATGTCTTGAGAAACTTTATTTTTGCCAAGGAATGTAAATGGAAATGATGATTTTATTTCGTCAATTATTTGAACTATCTTTTTGTTATTCAACAAACTATCTAACTCATCCTGACGAACTGAAAGCCTGGCAATATTTGTATTTTCAGAAAGATAATAAGACTCGGAGAATATGAAAGATAATAACTTATCATGAGGGTCTGAATGAATTTCGGAAATAGATATTTCACCTCTCAGAATTTTACCATTGTGAAGTTCCAAAACTGTAATTTCTCTAACGAGCTTATTACTTTTTACACACTCTTCAAAGAATCTTTCCAATTTTGTTTTTGATGGTGAAGAAAATATATCCTGTAAAATTGTGAAATCCAAGGAAATGCCGAACGAATTACCTGCTTTTTGATTGTAATGAATGATATTCAAATTACTATCGAAGAGTACCATTGGCACCGGAGAAGCATCACTCAGCTTCTTAATAATATCCAGATTTAGGTCTTCAGTCGTTTGCATAGATTTTTTCTGTATTTAATTGTTTTATTACTTATTTCCCGTAAACTGCGAGTCTATACCATTAATAAGTAATTTACCCGCAGAAGTAAGCGTAAGGGTGACATAATCAGACATATCTGAGTTACTTGTATTGTCATAAGCCCAAATTCTGTATGTGTAGGTTTCCCCTGTTGTTAAAGCCTGGTCTAAGTAAGTTCCCGTATTCACAGGTACAGAAGCAACACTTACAAAGAATGGATTCGACAAAGTTTTTCTTTCGATTTTAGTTACTGTTGCCCATGAGCAATTCTCAGTCCAAGTCAATCTGATTGCTGTAGAAGTAGAGCGTATAACAGACAAACTTGTAGGCTTAATTAATGTTCTCATATTTACAGATGAAGAAGTTGCGGAGTCAGTTTCCGTATAAGCCTTAACTCTATAATAGTAGTATTTACCTGGAATAATATTTATACTATCAACAAAAGTTGTTACTCCGGGAGCAAAAACCTGCTGGGGAACAAATTCATTTGAATTTTCATCATGTCTTTCTACAACAAACTTTGTTTCATTTGTATAATTCTCAATCCAGGTCAGCATTATTTTTGAACTGCTGACACCAGAAACAGATAGCCCTGTTGGAGGCTGCAAAGTTGATGCAGGTCCTTTATTGTTGTTTGCTTCATTACTAAAAGCAGAGTATCCATAATCATTGTATGAACGTAATTTATAATAATATACCTGTGCAGTATCTACATTAAAATCATCTGTGTTATACACATTAGCAGCTAGGCTCTTAAATATTGTCCATGTTCCGTTAACACCAATTTTTCTCCATAGTTCATAACCTTTTATGGTTGTTAGAGTATCGATCCATAAAATATTAATAACTTTGCTATTAGGTATAACTGTTACCATCAATTGCAAAGGTGCATCCGGAAGAGGAAATGATCGCTTAACTTCGCTTGAATAATCTGAGTAATTGACTCCGTCAGTAGCTCTAACCCTATAAGTATAAGTTTCTCCAGAAATAGAAATCGTGTCTGTATAAGTATCCTCGTATACAGGGAGTGTCGCAATAGGCTGGAAGGTTGTGTTTGAAAGTGACTTTCTTTCAACAATTGTTCCTGTCGCGTAATCAGTCTGGTCTTGCCATGTTAACTTCGTATATGTTGTAGTAGTCTTGGCTATTGCAAGGCTTCCTGGACTTTTTAGTGTTCTTATACCTGCCTCTGATGACCATGCTGAATCATTTTCGGTGTAAACCATAACTCTATAATAATACTGACGACCGACTACAATATTGGCATCGGAATCTGTGTAGGAGGTTGAATTAGGAGGAAGTACTCTAACCTCTGAAAAATTATTGCTATAATCCTCTCTTCTTTGGATTACAAATTTTGTTTCACCTGATGTGTTATCTTTCCAACTAAGATAAACTTTTTGAGCCCCAATAGCAGTTGCGGTAAAAGGAAATGGAGGTTGAAGACTTCCACTGTAGCCAGAACCGGCAGTATTGGATTCATTACTATAAGTCGAGAAGCCAAATGCATTATATGACCTCATTTTATAGTAATATGCTTTTGTTGTATCAATATTTGAATCATTGGTGTTGAAATCTATAGTGTGCAAATCTGATACTTTAGCCCATGTTCCGCTGAAACCTTCTTTGCGCCAAAGTTCGTAACCATTGACAAACCTTGCAGTATCTTTCCAAGTTATATTAACAATTCTTGAGTTTGGAATTCTAAAGACATAAAGTTTATATGGAGGATTAGGAGGAGACAAAGTATTCCCTATGTAGATACTTTTCATTGTGTCGCTATATGAAATATTTCCGCTAACATCTCCGGCAATACAGAAATAGTATATCAATTTTCCAGACCATGCGGAATCCAAATTCATGATAACCGAAGGTTTCTTACCATCAATGTAAGTGTATCTAAGTCCTCTTAAAAGTAATTTATCTGCCTGATTGTATACATATAAATCTATATATTTCATACCCTGGTCATCTGTTGCATCATAACTAACTTCTACCTTACCATAGAGAACGCTATCTTCAGTCTTAGGTGACTGAACAGATATTGACGGTGGTATTTTCCCGGCAGGATTAGTCGTTGTATCAGCGCAGCCAATTAATACAATTGCCAGCAATGAAAGAATTAGTGAGTATATGTAAATTAATTTCTTCATATTATTAAGCTTTTGGTTTATCAAAATCGATGTAATATATTCGTGATTCGCCCGGTTTCAGGTCCTTAACCTGAATAAGTATTTTTCTTGTCCCCTTGTCATAAGTAAACGGAGGAATTGTTGTACCGATAATTTCCGAGGAGAGTTTTATATGGTCAACCGCAATTTGCATGTCAACATCAACAAGGAAATCTGACAACAACTCTTTACCCGAGTTTGAAAGTGTGAGCGCAATTCTTGTACCACTTCTAGTCTCGATGCGCATTTCAATTCTATTTCTCTTTAGCCACCAATTGGAAATTTCTGACGGATTGGTAACCCAGATGTTTTTCTTCGACTTCAGAGAGTCAATCACATTCTTAATTACACCCGCATTTTCAGGAAGACATTGTACTTCACTATGGAATCTAAATACGAATAACCCGCCTTCAAAAATTGATTTTTCAATATCTTCATCATAAGTATATACCTGAAATTCAGGTTGAGTCAAACCAAGGTCTCTGATTACTTCAAAATCGTCTCTTGATGTTCTCGGTAGTATCAAGATTGGGGTAGTACCTTTAATGACTACTTTAGGTTCTGATCTGTCAGACAATGAATCAGAGATGATATACTTAATCCCAGCATGAGCCGCTGCAATCAGCGTATTATCATCAAAGAAACCATATTGAGGAGCAAGAGCAGTAACTTCCTTCTGAGCAATAGCTTTTATTTGATCTGTTATAGTTTTAATGGCGTTAGACTGTGTATTTAAGTCATTAAGTTTGTTAACAGTGTCAGTTGCACACGAAAGATATCCAATGTCAATAATAACTCCAATCTCGCCGGCATTAGCAATCTCTCTTACTAACTGCGGGTCGGAATCTGCTATAGAAGGATTAATAAGAGTTATGGGCTTAGTACCTGCTTGACTTAAAATTGGCAGAACATTTCTGATATTTTGTGGAGTTCCGGAAACAATCGGGAGCATAATAGAGGCAGACCTATACCCGCTTGGCCATGATTGGATGTTTGCAATAGGAGAGTATAAAAGCCAACTCAATGCGTTTTTAACTAATTTATCAAAAACTACGAAATCTTCTTGAGCACCAATAACTGAATTTAATTCATGCCCCAGCCAAACAAACCTTCCGGCACCATAGGTTCCGAAAGCAGAGCCGCACGATTTCAGCAAACCTTCTTTTACCAGGGCTGTGTCTCTTCGATAGTTAAACCAGTAACTGATTTGATTTGTTCGCGGTTCGAGCACTTGCATCGAAATAGGCATATCCCATGTTGCTACCTTAAGCGGATAACCTGTCGGGATAGATGCCGTTAAGGGAAAGCCTCCTCTAAGAGTTAAAGGACGCATCATTTCTTCTTTTCTAATTTCTTTAACAAACTTTAGTCCGAATACTTCAGAGAAAAACTCCCATCCTCGCCATTTTCCGTCTCTTGAGAAAGTCGCAGTTCCACTAGTGCTAAAAACTGAACCACCCTTGTCTATAAATCTCTTAATTGCATTCACCTCTTGATCACTCATAGCCTTGCATCCCGGCAATATTAGCATGTGATAATCGTAGTGTCTACCCTTTTCAATATCGCTGTCATGCACGACTGTATAATTATAATGTGATGATGAGAGAACTTTTTTCCATGATTGCATATTATCATTAAGCCATGTACTTCCTTCAGGTAATATAGCTTCTGTATAATTTGAATAAAGGACTGCAATTTTATAATCACTTTGTTTTAAGAAAACTGAACCGAAAGGCAATTTATTAAGGTCATCTAAGAAGCCAAAACTTCCATAAACTCCTTGCAGCACATAAAGGTATGTATAAAGTGACCCTGCAAGAATCAGGAATCCGGAGAAAAATAATAAAAAGTAGTTTATTGAAACTCCTTTCTTTTTAATCATCTCCACTTAACTGCTCCTTGTTTTTTTTCTTCCTTAGGACTAACATATCCTTCTGAAGTATATTTTAGGAATTTGTTTTCGCCTGCTGATGCTGCAGGTGCCGGGCCGGCCTTAACCTGTTCCTGCTTTGCAGGTGCTTCAGCTGAAGCAGGAGTTGCTGATTTTTTCTGAACAAAAATAGGTTCCAATGCCGGTCTGTATGAAGGCGGATTTGGTCTTTCAAATGCTCTGGGAGCGGGAGCTTTTTGTTTGTGCTCAATTACAGCAGGTGCTTGATCAACTGCTAATTCAGGTGTTACTAATTCTGCTTTAATTGTTGCCGGCTGAATTTTTTCAACACGAGAACCTTTTCTTTCCCGTATTTTATACAATACATAGGCTCCGACTGCAAGGAAAAAAGTGCTCACTGTTGCCATTAAAATAATTGTTGCTAGAATAGGGATAAGTTCCATGATATACCTCTTATATTAAAATTTTTAGCTGCCGATTCTCTCGAGTTTACCCCAGGTCATTTCAAAACCCAGGAACTCTTCGATCGTTGACATTGCTTTACAAATATCGATTGTAAGAATGAAGAACATTCTATAGATTAATGCGTAAGGAATTAATCTGAATTCTTCTTTTTCCACTGCTATGCAATAGAGTGCCGAAGTCATATCCAGCAAGGCAAGACCAGCCCACCAGAAAACAATTAAACTTGACAAACCGTATGCAAATGCAACAAATATAAAAAACAGGTTTGATACGATATTCATAGCCGGCCAAATTAATGCTTCATAAAACATCATCCATAAAATTATTGAATCACCGAAATTAATCGTTGGGTTAATTAAAAGTGCTTTATGTTTTCTGATAGCTTGTAAAATTCCTCTTGTCCAGCGGTATCTCTGCTTCAATAATTGGTGCAATTTTTCAGGCGCCTCTGTGTAAGATATCGCTCTTGGCTCATAGTAGATTTTCCAATTATGAGCTAATATTTTCAAAGTCAAGTCTGCATCCTCGGCAAAAGTGTCGCTCGAATAGTATCCGGCATCTTCGATAGCTTTTCTTCTGAATAAACCAATCGGTCCGGGAATAATATTCACTAACTTGAAGTAACTCTGTGCTGCACGCGCCATATTTAGGCCTTCGATATATTCAAGAGCCTGCAAATCTGTAAATAGTTTTCTGCGGTTCATGACCTTAACATTTCCTGCAACTGCACCAATATCAGGGTCTGAGAAATGACGAACAGCCATGCGGATTGAGTCTTCGCTTAATTGTGAATCACCATCCATACAAAGCACAATCTCGGCTTTTGAATAACTGATTCCAGCATTCAAAGCTCTAGCTTTCCCGCCGTTTGGCTTGTTTATGAGAGATATTTTAACTTCACCGTAAACACCCTTTTGATAACCAACCAAAGTTTTCGCAACTGCGGCAGTATCGTCAGTGGAACCATCATTCACAACAATAATTTCATAATTTGAATAATCCAACCTAAGCAGCGACATAATTGATTCTCTAACTACCTTGCCCTCGTTATATACGGGTACAATTATCGAAACAAACGGGAAATAACCTTCAACGGTGTTAAAGGTGTACTTTGTTAAATAAAGATAGGCAGCTATTAGAACCAAGAAGTACCTAAAAAGCAGAACAGTTAGAAAAATGAAAAGTGACACTAATGTAGCATACTCAAAAAGGGCACTTGTACTTAATACTGTCATGGGAAGAGTTGCAAAGATAACGACAATAAGAAACACCGAGGCTAACCCAGAGGTGAGCATCCTCTTGAGAATCCTTCTTTTTTTGTCAGAATTATCAGCGCCTGTCGCTTCAGTATTCTTGACCGTTATTGATGTTTCGCGAATTTTTTGTTTTGCTGCCATAAGTTATCTATTGTTAATTAAAGCTTTTTCTTAATAAGCAAATAATATGCCATCGCATATCACACAATACAGACTAAAAACGAAGCTTAAAAAGAGGATTATTCTCATAACTATACACTGTAAAATATTTGTGTTTCATTTAGTGACATCGATATTTTTAGCTAGTGATTTATAACACAAAAATAATGAGTTAACTATTGTAAATTAAAAGGTTTCCATATGATAAAAGGGTTAATACTTTTTTCAAAATTGAGGCTTATTACTTACTCCACTTAATCAACAAAACACAACAAATTTACAATAGGAATATACAAGGATTTTTGCTGCTCCCCTATAAAAAAAGGGCAGACTAAATATCTGCCCTAAAAATAGTTATTTGCTATTTTGAATGAAAAGCCTTATTTAAGCAATAATAGCTTTCTTGTCTGAGTGAATTTACCAGCCTGAAGCTTATATAAATAAATTCCTGAAGGCAAATTTACAGCATTAAACTGAGCTGAATGTACTCCTGCTGATTTTTCCTGATCAACTAAGGTTTGAACTTTATGACCGGCAACATCAAAAATTTCCAGCGTTACTTTTGATTGAGCAGGTATACTGTAATTAATTACAGTTGAAGGGTTGAACGGATTAGGATAGTTCTGTTCTAAACTATAATTGCCGGCCTTATTTCCAACATTCTTAACTGCCAGCGGAGCTGAAGCCTTTGCTGTTCCGGTTACGGTTAGATTCGTAACATAACCTGTATTTGGAGTAGCTGTCAAAGAAGAACTACCGGTCTGAAAATATATTCTTAAAAAGATTGTATCAGCAGAAGATGTATTTCCGGTTGTCCATGAGTTTGAGATACTAGTAACGGTCGAACCGCCTGCACTCACAAATACACCACCCGTCG
Organism: uncultured Ignavibacteriales bacterium; assembly: GCA_903915485.1. Taxonomy (GTDB): domain Bacteria; phylum Bacteroidota; class Ignavibacteria; order Ignavibacteriales; family Ignavibacteriaceae; genus CAIYTF01. Next base: position 12,716 of record CAIWTC010000349.1, read on the forward strand.
ACCAGGAAGCTTTATTATTTGTGGAGATATATGAACATGCCTGAAGACTCTGCCCTGCTGAGGTAACTTTTTGTATTCCAAAGGTAACAGTCTTTATCGCGATTGTTGAACTGACTGGAACAATTGGGATCTCAATATACCATTTTGAAGTATCTGTGTTGTAAACACCTGTAATCGGCCAACGAAGTCCGGCAGCATTAGCAACTATCTGTGAAGTAGCGCCTGTAGTTAAAACTAGATTAGCACCAGTTGCTTCTGCACCAACATTTACACCTGAAGCACCTGCTCCGCTTACAGGGTTTGGAGTAGTTGAAGTACTTGGATAGCTAACTGAAAAAGCATTTTCAGTACTAGTATCTGTATTTGTTTTTACATTAACTGTAAAATCATTAGAAAAATTCCATAAATCAGCTGCATCGGCTGAAGAGTTACCGTCAGTGCTAATTCCTGTAGCATAAAGGGTATTTGCTCCGATTGTTGAAGGAGCTGTATAAGTAAATGTATATGTAATTGCTCCTGCAACTGGAGTTTTATTTGGTGAAGTTTGAGTTAGTTCAGTTCCAATTCGTTGCAGTCCTGAGCCGGCAGCTGTCAAAACTCCTGCTGATGCTGCAATATTGATAC
>CAIWTC010000350.1 GCA_903915485.1 uncultured Ignavibacteriales bacterium
AACTAGCAACTATTGAGGTGTTTCAGAAGGGGTGATTAAAATTCCCATTGTAGAATTATTAATTTTATCCTAAACCCCCGTAATGCATATTACTCAACATTTCAATATATTTATTGCATTAATATTTAGTTTATATAACAATGCAATACATAAAAGATAAAAACGAAAAAATCGAGGATACTCCTCTTTCTATTGGCGAGCAGACAATTGAGCGGTTTACGCTTCTTTTTGCCGGGCTCACCACCTTCGGCATTTTTTTGAAAATTGTATTTTTTTGAAGTGAAAACATATGAATGATGTAGCAATAGTAATCGTAAGTTGGAACACAAAAGCCTTGCTCAGGAACTGCATAAATTCCGTTGTTGAGCAGACGAAGAAATATTCGTACGAAATTTGGGTGGTTGACAACGATTCCCCTGACAAATCTGCGCAGATGGTGGCAGAAGAATTTCCAAATGTGAAATTGATTGCCAATAAAGACAACAGAGGTTTTGCCCCGGCGAACAATCAGGCCCTTAGAGAAGCAAAAGCAAAAAACTATTTATTGCTGAATCCCGATACGGTTGTAATCGATGGTGCAATTGATAAAATGCTTGACTATATGTATGAGCACAACCCCGGGATAGTTACCTGCAAACTACTGAACGATGATTTGACTCTCCAAAAATCCGTTAATAATTTCTTTTCGATATGGCGCTCGCTTTTTGAGAACCGTTTCTTTGCTGATGTCTTTTCCAAACTGAATATTAAAGGCAATCTCTTTGCATCTTATTGGGACCATGCTGAAGACAGGGAAATTGACTGGGCATTCGGTGCTGTACTGCTTTATTCGGATGAAGTACATCAGAAAGTCGGAGACCTGGATGATAAATATTTTATCTATGCGGAAGAAATGGATTTTTATATCCGTGTAAAACGGGCGGGATATAAAGCAATATTTTTGTCAGATGTTAAAATAATCCACTACGGAAAATCGAGTTCAAGACAAAAGCGTGGTGAGATGTTTATTCAGAACTATAAAAGTTTTTACTTGTTCCTTAAAAAGCATTACCCTCCGTATGTATATCCTTTTTACCGTTTTAGAACACTTGTGTATATGAATATATGGATGGCTTATTTCGGAACGAAAATTATTTTCAAGGGAATTCTCGGAAAGAATAATAGCGAGGACAAAGCAACTCTCGAGGTCTATTGGAAAACTTTTCTCTGGCATTTTACTTCGGCAAGCAAAATTACCGCATGACGCCTGACAAGATATCTTTGAATACTGAACAAGGGCATGCAAAAGGCCTTTATGCAAGGTTAAAAACTGCTCTGCAGCGGGATATAATTGCGGCGAGGTTCGATTCATCTACCGGATATTTTGCGGCAATATTTTTAGGAATCTGCATAGCGTTCATTGTGACACAGATGGGATTGAATGCGGGGATTATAATTCTTGCACTCGTTATTGGTGTCCCGATTATTTTTGCCTGCATGATATATTTTAAATTTGGGGTCGCGGCAACATTGACCACTGCATTTTTTGTACTCGGTGCAAAACGAATGGTTGCTGATTTGCAACTTGGTGTATTGATGGATGTGTTCGTTGCTGCAATGTTCTTCGGGTTGTTCATTAAGCAGATAGATAAACATGACTGGACATTCGCAAAAAATCCAATCAGTAAAATTATCTTGGTATGGATTGCATATAACATGCTTGAGGTGGTTAATCCTTCGGCCGAATCGCAATTAGCATGGCTTTACACAATCAGAACATTTGCGGGAATAATGATATTCTATTTTGTGCTAATCTATACAATAGATACAAAAGACTATCTGAAATTCTTATTAAAACTTTGGCTGTTTCTTGCTCTTCTTGGAATGATTTGGGGGTATGTTCAGGAATATATTGGAATGATGCAGTTTGAACAGGCGTGGGCGACGGCTACTAAAGAGCGGTATGCACTCTTATACCAGGCAGGGAAAATGCGTAAGTTTTCATTTTTCTCTGACCCGCTTGTTTATGGTTTTCTGATGTCGGTTACTTCGCTGCTTTGCTTCGTGCTGATGAGCGGGCCGTTCAAGAAGAGTATTAAGGTGGTTTTATTTATCACCGGAGTACTTATGTTAAACGGAATGCTGTTCTCAGGTACTCGTGCTGCATTCATACTTCCTCCTGCAGGACTGATATTTTATTCGCTGCTGACATTCAATAAGCGGGCATTGGCTATGACGGGTCTCTTTATTTTCTTAGGGTTATTGATTCTTAATATCCCCACAAGTAATGCGAATCTTGTAAGGCTGCAGTCCGCATTTAAGCCGACCGAAGATGCATCGTATCAGGTGCGTGTAAAGAATCAGGCGTTTATAAAACCGTTTATACAAAAACATCCGTTGGGCGGCGGGCTTGGAAGTGTTGGGGAGTGGGGAAAAAAGTTTTCGCCTTGGTCACCGCTTGCAAACTTTCCACCTGACAGTGGGTTTATACGGATTGCAGTTGAAGAAGGCTGGGCAGGGCTTTTGTTATACTGCACATTTCTTTTCATGGTGTTTTACCGTGGAATAAAAGATTATTTCCGCATCACTGACCCTGAACTTAAAACATATTCGCGGAGTATGCTTACAGTATTCTACGCACTGACACTTGCAAATTTTCCGCAAGAAGCAATTGGACAGTATCCGATAAATATTTTGTTCTTCCTTGCCATTGCAATCATTACAAATGTAAGGTCAATTGGCGATAGGGAATCTGCGGGCAGTATTGTTCCTGCTTAAAGAATTTTATTAATTCAGCTAAAGCATATTTATTTACAAAACTATATTAATATCAACCAACCTATATGAATAAACTTGTAATTAGTATCATTTCTATTTTCCTCTTAACCAATATCATTCATGCACAAAGCACTGGCAACGAATGGACAACTCTATTCGAGAAGTCGAATTATCTATCAACACCGCGATATGAAGGGAGTATGGATTATTTCAGAAAATTTGCCAAGGCTTCTCCATATGTTAAAATGTTTTCAATTGGGAAGTCACCGCAGGGTAGGGATATAAACTGCGTGATGGTTTCTAAAGATAAAGCGTTCACAGCGAAAAGAGCAAAGGCAGTCAAGAAACCGATAGTACTGATGATAAACGGAATTCATTCGGGTGAGATTGAGGGTAAGGATGCGTGTATGTTATTGTTACGAGATATCCTTATTACAAAGAAACAGGAAAAGTTTTTAGACAGTGCAATATTAATGGTGATACCTATATTCAGCGTTGATGGGCATGAGAGATTTGGAAAGAATAACCGCATCAATCAGAACGGTCCCGAAGAAATGGGATGGCGGACAACTGCACAGAACCTTAATCTTAACCGTGATTGGCTAA
>CAIWTC010000351.1 GCA_903915485.1 uncultured Ignavibacteriales bacterium
AGTGAAGCTAACATCCTTTTTCAGGAAATTAACCTTACCTTCCAAAGTGAGTTTGAATACTTCATTTGTATAGGAAGGCACGATTTTAGTAAGAGTAAAATCCGAATTAAATACCTTAAATGTTTGTGGAGTTGGTACAGATACTGCACCAACCGTAACTCCCGAGCCGGTGATTTTCAGATTCTCAACCGTCATACTCAAACTTTCCTTCACCTTAGGAGCACTTATTATTGCGGAAATATTAAGTTCAAAGTCTGTATCAACTGTTAAGCTCAGGAGGTCTTTGTTTGCTATTTTACTAAATTTAAGGGAAGAAACATTAATTGCATCCCCTGCAGGAGAACAAGTAAAATTCCACTTGTTATTGCTGTATGTAGAATTGAATTCAATTGGAGTTTGAACTGCCTGGTCATCTTTTATAAATTTAGATAAGAAGTTCCCGTGGATTTGGAAACTTTTCGGACTCCCGAATTTCATATCAACTAAATCAATATTAAATGTACCAAAAGTTCCAACTGCAACAGTCCTTACATATGTATTTCCGACCTTTTCAATCCTGGCATTTCCGGTAAGTCCGGCATCAGTTACCTCAATATTAAGAGCAATCGGCGTTGCTGAAAGAGCCGTTGGAAGCGCAACTTTTGCACCTGCCTTAAACTTATATGAACCACCGTCCATTTCATAAACAAGACTGGTAATCTTAACCGGAATACCGAGTTTCGATTTTAAGTCAAGAATATTATCCTGATATACCGGAGTAGTCACGAGTATGGAACCACCCGTAATACCGGTGTATGTTGAATTTGTTGTTATATTTAATTCTATATCAAATTCAGGGCTTGTTACCGGGTTACCACCCTTAAAAGCAGGAACAACAAGTTTAACTTTTTTGCCGGTCTTTGTTTTTAAAGTATATCCGCCTCCTGCCGCAGTTGAAGTCTCAACAAGTGCGTTACCCGCATAATCTTTTAACATTAAGAAAGCTACACCGAGAGTCGGTACAGCCAGCGTGTCCGGTACAGGCAGTACGGCAAGAATATCAGAAATAGTAAGTCCATCGTGATTTATGTATGCAAGTTCTGATGTGCCTTTCTTAATAGATACTTTGCCGCCGTCAACAGGTAAAGTCCAATCCCGGGGATTGAATTGAACATTTTCGAAGTTTGCGGATAAACCCCACTTATCATCATTATTAACACGCATAGCTAATTGAACCTCGCCGTTAATCGATACCATACTGGATAAAATATTTACTTTGACACTACTAGGTATTTGGAGTAATGCCGCAGTTTTATCTATTATACTGAATGAACTGCTTTTGATTGAATAAGCTAATCCACCCTGCTCACTCTTAATTACATAAAGTCCAAAATCGCCATTAATAGATGCTGAACCTGATATAAGATTCAATGAATCTAAATCAACACAGAAAGCAGTGAAAGTTACTCCGACTGTACCTTCACCCGCCCACATAGAATGTGTGCCGTTGAACTTAAGCCCGTAAGCGCCTACTGAGGCTGACGATATAGTAAATTTCATCACCTGTTTTTGTGAAGGGAAACCAAAACTAAAAGCAGAGCTTATCCCTATGCTGCCACTTATCAGTTTACCGTTAAGTATATCCAAAGTAACGATACCTTTACCCGAAAGATTCTGAGTAGTTGGCGTTGTACCGGTAGTTTCTATAATCGGCAAAGTCATATTTGCAGTAAATTTAAGTTCAGCTTTTTGCTCACCCTGATTATTAGTAAACGCTAAACTACTGTTAGAAACAGAAAGACTTGCTTTCCCCATTTTAATTGGACACGATGGTACAAAATTTGCTATTGTGCCAGATATCTGACCTGTGTTCGAAAGAGTAATTATGCTGGTTTGGCTTATCGCTGTTAAAGAATCACCGCTATTACAGCGAAGTTTATCCGGCAATACTATTTTCCCTCCGATATTCAAAGTAACACCAGGGAAATTATCACCCTGACTGTTAACCGTACCTGAGAGTTTATCAAGTTTAAAGGCAGCTCCTGACGAACCAAAAGGTATTCTTAAGGCGTTAGGAAAATCCATAGAGCTTATACTTCCGGTCCAGCTACTATTTCTATATCCGAGGTCATTAATACAGACCTTCAAATCTTTAAGATTCTGCGGGAAATTTGCGGGAAAAGAAGGGAATGAAACCGCTAAATCCATACCAACGCCAAAACTGTTCCAGTTGATATCGGCAGGATTAAATGAAGGAATTGTTATCCTGTTCATCCTGAAATTTCTTGGCTGAATTGATACACCAGCAACCGTGAACGCAGGAACAGGAGGACTTAGTTTATCTAAATTTGTAAAATTTTCTATACGAGGAATTGTCAAACCATTTTTATTAAACTCTATATTGTTAATAACAGGTAAAGTGAATGAAGTATTAGGAAATATAAAATTCATTTTAGCATCTAATTGAATTGCAAAATCCCATCCGGTATTTTTATCGTAGCTAAGACTGGGTACTCTGAATCCTTTAATCTCAAGATTAGCTTTACCTAAATCCAATTTTGGAAGTGTGCTGATATCATCAACAGCGAAATTATCCATGCTGATTCCGGAATTGGTAAATCTGAAATCTGCAGCGGCACCAAATTTTTTGTCTCCCTGAACTTTCAGTTTTACAGCACCTTTCATTGTAAGATCAAAGTCAGGTGTTGTAAAATTTGTCAGGTTAGTTGAAATAGTACCTTGTATTGTATTTATCGTAAATACCGCTTTTTCGTGAAGTTGAATTTCTTTATTTATTGCAAGTGGACTGCTGATTGAAGCATTCAGAACACCTTGATCATTAATAGTTAATGAAATGTTTTCAGTTGTAAGGTCTTGCTTAAATGCGGTTAGAACGGCACCAAAACTCAAAGCTGTGGTTCCGTTGTTATTTGCGTATGTAAATCTTTTCAACTTAACCGGAATATTGTTTTTGCTCAGGTCAAACATATCAAGTTTATCATCAGGGATGGTAGCGGATATTGTACTTCCCGATGCAAGAGACTTGTCATTCTTATTTATTCTGATATCAAAATTTACCAGTAACTCAGGTATAGTCCCTGAATTCATTCTCAATGCGGGAAACACTGCTCTGACAGGTGAATTTGGTTTTGTATAAACTCTAATATTATCACCATCGCTTGAATAACTAACTAATGCACCGGATTCATTACGCAAAACGATATAAGCAGTAGTTAAATTTGTTAATGCCAATTTTTCAGGGAGTAAAGTGTTTATCAGACCATCAGCATCAACATTAAAGCCTTCTCTTGTATATGATGCAACATTAACATCATTCAAACTGAAATCTGCTCTACCTGAGTTTACACCAAATGGTGAGAATCCTAATGTTAAACCGCCAAACGCAGTTCCAACAGAATAATTGTTATTATTGTAATTCAGATAAGCAGTGCCCTTACCATTTAGTGCAAGACCATTTGCATCAATAATTAATTGGTCAGGCAAATTGATTCTCACACCTTTAGCAGTTGGGGCAGTTGTCTCTCTCTTTTGAACTGACAGCACAGGGGTTTTATCTCCGCCGGCAAGGTCAAGCATCAAACTAAAACCATTATCAAAAGTTATCTTGCCAAGAGCGATATTTCCATTAGTAAAGTTGAATACTGTATTGTCAAGTGTTATGCCAACCTGCCCATCTGTACCAAACTTTGCAGTTGCCCGTCCATTGACCTTGAGGCCATTCAGACCGATATTTAGTGAATTTATTGCCATCTTGAAAAGCGGACTTGCTTTTGGATAATTCAATTCAAACGGTGTAGTTAAATCACCTGTTAATGATATTAAGTTATTGTTAAGCATATCATAAGAGAAATTAACATTTGCAACCAAATACTTAATAGCAATAGGGATATTAGAATAACCGCTCAAATCCAAATTAGCAGATCCTCCGAAAATTATTTTCTGAGCATTATCAGCAAATGTAAATTCAAGAGAACTGGAGACCGGAGTGATGACTACTTCACCTATCTTGTTTGTGCAGGGGGGCACAAAATTGGAAATTGTTCCGGAAATTTTACCAAACCCATCCATTGTTAGCGATGTCTGCCCAAAACTCATTGTCTGTGATTCATTGCATCCAAAGAATCCGTCTGCCATTTTTAAGCTACCTTTAAGTTTGAAGGACGGAGTTAAGGATACCGAACCGTTCGTAATAGCGGCTGCCATTGCCACAGAGAATTTATCCACCAAAAACTTTGCACTCCCGGGTAAATTAATTGCAGTATTAGCAAAAGTTTTTTCAGCCATATTGATTGTCAAGCCTGAAGGACCGCCTTCCGCTTCAAGATCAACTATAAAATTTGAAAGTTCGCCTGATGCCTTATTACTAAGTTCGGGCAGTCTGAGGCGCATTCCAATTTTCATTGATATAGGTGTGTTGTCCTCTTTCCCCATGTAATTATAAGCCGACATTGCGAGCGTATTAAAATCAAACTGTACCCCATCTTTTATAACAGTTGTTCCGCCTGAAGGAGTAGAAAGGTTCATACCTGTTAATGCTGGAAGAGCAATTCCTGCCTCCGTCATCTTGATATTATCCTGACCGGATGTTCTTAAATTATTAAGTCCGGGGAAAGAATAAGCTGCAGAAAGTGTGAAGTTATATTTCCAGGTGTCGTTAACATAAGTTATATTTTGAAAAGTAATATTGTTAAGGGCTATCTTAAACCAATTATAATTGATTTCTGTTGATGGAAAACCATCAACATTTGTTATGGCAAAGAGTCCAGCACTGAATATGCCGTTTTCAATTTTACCTTTCAGGTCAACTCTTGCTCGCAGTACATTATTAATTGTATATAGCAGTTGTGAATTAAACAATAGTGATATTGTACTTTGATTTGAGCTTGGCGTATATGTAAATGAACCGGTTGAAGAATTGATCTTCAACTGTGCAGTCAAATCCGATATTTTATTAATAGGAATAGTGATAGGGGTATTCGAATCCAAATTACCCTGAATAACTCCGGAGGCATCTAAGATGACACCCGAAAATTCTTTCAACAAAACACCATTAAAAACTTTAACATTTCCGTTAAGCGTTAATGCGCCGCCGGGGAAGACTATTTTTGATTTAGTTACTTCTATCTGCGCTGTCTGACTTCCGAATGTAAATAGCGGAGATGATGAACTTCCATTTAAAGGGAATTCTCCTGTAAGATCTCCATTAGCATTTATTTTAACCCGTACGGAAGTACTTCCGGATGAACCTGTATTCGAAGGGAGTTTAATATCCCCTACTATTACAAGTCCTTCATTAGGTGAGAATTCTAAATTCTGAGCGTCAAAATTGCTCCCTGTCATTTGAGTGCTTAATGCTCCGAAAGGAATACTCCCGCTAATTTTTCCTGATGTGAAAATAAAAGGGGCATAGCTGTTTTTGCCAATAGTTAAATTTTCAAGATTTACCTGAATACTTTTTGTCTGTCCGTCGGAAAGTTTCAAGGAGAGTGTCGCACTTCCATTGAAGGTATAGGCTGTAGAAGTTGATTTTCTTTCCAGTCCGTTAAAATTTGAAATCCACGCTACATCCTTTTTCAAGTCCAGTTGAGCAAACGGCAGTTGTGCATTAGCATCCTGATATGTAAAATCCCAAAATTCACTGCTTCCGTCATTTGATGAAACAGGATTTCCTTCTTCATCAATCGCTCTCACACGCCATGCATATTCGAAATCATTTTCAAGGGCAAGTGCTGTCAATGGATATAAATAAGTAGAACCTGAAGTAATATCTGCTTCATGAACAGGCGGGTTAACTGTGATTGCCTGCAAAAGGCTTTGTCCTTGGAAGCGTTTTACTAATTTAAATTTATATGTTAAGTGAACAAAATCAGGCACGGTTGTCGGCAACCAGGAAAACAAGGGTTGGCGACGCGTTTCGATAGCACTGTTTTGCGGTTCGAGAAGCGAAGGCGCATCCGGATAAGAAATTGTAAAACTTCCCGTTTGCTGAGTTATAGTCGAGCCGTTTGTCCCCAAAATCATCGTGGTCATATCATAATTACCCTGCGGGAAACGATTGGTTCTGAGTATTTGCTGCAGTGTAGTATTATCGTACTTAGCATCAGCCCAACCAAGAAATTCATCTGCGTAAAATGTTTTATTAAACGGACCTGCAGGAATAGTCTGTATGGGACTCGTAAGACGGGCTAATTCATTCCCCGAAGAAGATTTCAACTGTATTCGCAGCTTATAGTCTATTCCTGAAATCCCGGAGTAACTAATTGTTACATTAGTATTTGCTTTCTTTCTCTGCCAATCCTTATAAAAAGATGGGGGATTAGGATCAATCGTCAGCATGATATTCCAAGGAGAAATTTGGGCAAACATCTGTATGCTCAACAGAATAAACAGTGACATGAGTATCTTCTTCATACTTTGCTCTTAAAGTTATTTTTCAAAATTATTTGTAATATTTTAAATAGAAGAACAAACTGTAAATTATTATTTACAATTCTTAACGCCATCTTTAGGAGGAGGGGTCAGGATCTAAACTGACCATTTGAAAACATATTTTTTATTGACTCTTGAACCTTTTGGAAATTTTTATCCTTTTAGGTTCGAAGTCATAATTAA
>CAIWTC010000352.1 GCA_903915485.1 uncultured Ignavibacteriales bacterium
ATTTGGAAAACAGTATTTTCTGACCAATTCCCGCATTTTATCCAAGTCGAGCGGTTTGGTGAAAAAATGGTCAGCGCCGAAGATTTTAACATCCTCTTCGCCGATATACTCCGGGTAGCCTGTTATGACCGCAATTTGGATATCGGGATAAATTTTGCGTATAAGCGTGTAAAGTTCAACGCTTGACTTGGTTTTAAGATAAAAATCGCATATTACCAAATCAACTTTGTGCTTGCGGGCTTTATTCATAGCATCATCCACATCGGCAGATGCGAGCATATTTACTCCCTCAGACTCCAAAAACAGGCTAAAAGCCTCTAAAATTTTCTTATCATCATCAATCACAAGCACGGTTGGCTTGCCCGGTTCCTGCTCAGGCGAAGCTTTGGTTCTCTTCTGTGAACCCTGAATCGATTCCTGATTATCTGTGTTAGCTGCCATAAAAGCCTCCTTAATTGATAAAATATTTAAATTTTAATTTCTGATTGATGTGCGATAAGCGCATTATATGAAAGTTAAAACTTGCAAATAATCCGAATCAACTTGGGAACAATGCCGCTTATGTGCAGAGCAATCATAAATATCAGAGCAAAAAATGCCCGTACTCATACTCAATTTGACAATAATAAATTATTGATTCCGCAAACTACGATAAATTTCCGTTAATTTATGCCTTATTATGCCCAAATACTTCAAAATGTTTATATATTCAAAAATCCCGTAATAATCTTTTGTTTTGATTGTGAAATTTGCTATTTTGATAGGATATCTAAAAATATTTAATGAAATTATGGCGAAAACTAAAAATATAGAAGCTTTTTGCAACTTTTGCGGCTCAGTGCAAAAGATGGAATTAGCCGGACAGACTTCAGAAGGTGCAGAATCTTCGAAGCAGTGGGCTAAATGCAAAAAGTGCAAGCAGAAACTCGTTGTCGATTTAGAAAATTTGAAGAAGGACTTTAAGCCTACGCTTCAAAATCTAAAGACAGAGGAAAGCGTTACTTATTCGCCATTAAAGATGTTTGCTTTAGGCGATTCAATATTTCATGAATCATTCAATGATTTTGGTGTTGTAATCAGCAAAGAGCTTTCATCACAAGGCAAAGGCCTTATTAATGTTGAATTTCAAAATTCAGGCAAAAAGAAATTAATTGAAACAATAATCAAAAGCGAGGTATAAAGCTTGATCGGTATAGCACTTCAGGAAAACGAATCAATAGATAAAGCACTTAGACGCTTCAAGAAAAAATATGAGCGTTCAGGTATCTTAAAAGAATTCAAAAAAAGAACTTTCTTCGTCAAACCTTCTATGAAGAAGAGACTTGAGCGCATCAAAGCAGCTCGTCGTCAGCATAGAACTGACATGATGAATAACTAAATATTAAGCTTCGCTAAATATTTTCCCCTTTAAAACTTGAAGGGATATTCTAAGTAATTTGTTTACTCAGAATATCCCTTTTTGTGTTTGCACCTACGCATCTTAATGCATAAGTATCAAATCTAATTTTGAATCAGGCAACCTTCTCGAAAACTGTTTCGGTTAGTTTGTTGAGGCGCTCTCTTTGCTCTGCAAGTAATCCCGGTATTGACTGTAAGTTCTCTCCTTCGAAAGGTTCTTTCTTAGCAATCTCCAGACAGTAGTCCATTCCGTTCAAAAGATTTTCTTTGAACTTTTGAAGATAGTTTATCCCTGCTTCATTCAACTCAGTAGTCTTTAGAAGTTTTTCAAAGTAGTTTACATACAATTCAACTTCAGCGGCAAACATATGAGGGCGGTCTTCGCTAACGAGTGACTCGCCTCTTCCATAAATATGATTAACCATCTCTTCAAGGCTATAGTCGCGGTTGAACCAAACTACATTGGGTCCCGGGCAGATTGACTGCGGGCGGCGTTCTTTTTCAACCATTCCTAAAGCGATCAAAGCGCTGTTGCCGAGGTGCTGACACAAACATACTTTTTGATAAGCGCTTTCTTTGATAGCATCTTTTTCTGATTCAGAAATATCTAATGCATCAACCGCTTTAACTTTTTCTTTTTGAAAATCTGTCGAAGCCGTGCAGAGAGCTTCTTCCGAAAACTCTGTGCTTGAAACTAAAAATCCTTTTGGGCATGCCGAACCGGGTTTACCTTTTTCTGCTCTTCCGCGTGTCCAAAGTTCGGAGCCTGTACCGCGGAGATTATTGAAAGGCACTCCAAGCGGAGATGCGTTGCTGAGGTAAAGGTCTTCTTTCTTTGCGTTCTTAAGAAGTTCGCGTGTATCTGAATCAACTCTTGTAACTTCCGGCACAAGTAGAAAAGGACTGCCCCAACCTGTTGAATCGCATCCGAGGTCTTCTGTAAGCCTGCGCGCTTCGCCGTTAGTTCCGATTCCGCCTTGAACTGTAATCAATGGTTCGCGGCTTAATGCTGCTTCTGGATATTCCCATCCCATTTTTTTGTAGAAGTCTAAAATTGTAGGTTGAATCTGTTTAGTAAGTTCGTCTTTTTTTGTTTTGAATTCCTGAACGATTGATGCAAGCAAATGTCCCTGTGTTGCAAATGCGTGACCTCCGCAATTTAAGCCTGATTCAATTCTATATTCACTTATTTCAAGCCCTTTCATTGCAAGGAATTTTCCTTGAATAAGTGCTGAACGGAAATCAGAAACTTTAACGATGATTTTCTTTTTCAAGTCACCTGAATGGTCGCGGTAAAAATCTTTGAACTTTGAAATATAAGCATAAAGGCTGCGGTTGAATCCTGCAGAGAACACAACTGATGAAGCGAGGCAGCTGTTGGCAAAGCCTCTGAGTGCTGCTTTAGCATCGCTGAATTCTTCACCGAGTATGTTCCCGTCCTTGTCGTAATTCATGCTGTCAACTTTAACCATGATGTTTACATCGATTGAACCGGGGAGCATCATGTTCTGCAGGTCTGCTTCAAGTTTTGATTTCTCTTCACTTTCAGTTGAGTGAATAAGCTTGTTGTAAAGTTTTTTTACGGGACTTGAATCGGGAAGCATGCGGAAGAATTTGCTTTTATCGTTATCCGAGAAGAAGGGTTCGCTTTTAATTGCTTCAATTTTTCTGGTTACGATTTCGGAAACCATATCAAGATATGCGGTGATGCGTTTAGCACGGGCATCCTCATCTTTTTTAGTGATGGGGGTATAGTCCAAATTGTATTTCTGACAGTAGAATTGTCTGATTTTTTCAAGAAGGATATCGTCCATTATTGAGATAACGGAGGAAATACCATACGGAGCAACACGGATTGGAGTATCAATCGAATAACCGGTGCCCATGACGGGTATAGAAAACATATGTAGTAATCGCTGCATAGTGACCTTTATTTTGTCAGCATTCGTGTAAATTTTTAATGAATGATGACATCTCAGAATTAGTTAGAAAATCGTTTTTTATTAATAGTGCATAAAAAACATGAAACATATTAAATAAAACGAATATTACTTTATCGACGCAGATAATTAAATTCTAAATCGTCGCTCTGAGGCATATTGTTCGAACAATACATTAGCACCAATCGAGCTTTGGGAGGCAGCAATTTAAGTGTAAGTATTCAGGTAAATTGAACTGCCGTTTCAGAAATGGAACGAGTAGCACGCTTCAAATTTATTATAATAGTTTGAATGTCAATATAAAGCAGAAAAATGGAGAATACAAGCGATTTATTCATGGGTGTACGGGAAAGGGTGTTGTGAAATTTTTTGCTGTTCCTTGTGCCAAGACTGCCGGCGGGTATGGTTAAGTTCATTTCTTACTATATCGAATTTTAGGAGAAACCACAAACCGCTTCGAGGTCACTCTCAGAGTCCTGCGGACAAAGGGATAGTGAAGATTTTATAGGGTTATTCCAGGTGTTTAGTAATAAAAGTTGAACCGCAAGGAGCGCAAAGCATGCGGAGTAAAAGAAATAAAGATATCTTTGCGATTTCTGCGCCTCTGCGAGAGAACATTTTAGGAAGATACTCGGGACAACAAAATAAATTTCACGCAAAGCGCGCTGAGAATGTAGTTATGAAAGAACCTCAACCAAATTCCTTTGCAGTCTCCGCACCTTGCCACCTTGTGGTTAAATTCTTTCTGATTTATTTGGGTGTGATAAATCTTGCAAATGGAGTGTTCCTTCAAGAAGCGTTAACGGAATTTGCTTTTCTAATGGAAGTTGATTTATGTCGAGGTATTCAGTCAATTGAATTTTGCGCATTGTTATAAATTTCTTCAGTTCCCAATTTTTAAATATTGACCGCATCAATTTGTATTGTTCTGATTTCTCACTGACTTGACTATCAAGGGGGTGCGAAGATGAGTTGGGCAAAAAG
>CAIWTC010000353.1 GCA_903915485.1 uncultured Ignavibacteriales bacterium
TCAACTTCAAGTTTTAGAATTTTTCTATTAGTAGCATTATCATCAACAATAAGTGCGCGCTTGCCGCGAAGATCCGTAAGTGTGCGGACAGTGGTTTTTTCATCGGGTACGGGAGAGGACTGTGCGGAAATAGTAAATGAAAAAGTTGAGCCTGAACCAACTATACTGGTGACTGACATTTTTCCGCCCATCATTTCAGAGAGGCGTTTGCTTATTACAAGTCCAAGTCCTGTACCGCCATAAAGCCGGGTGGTGGATGAATCAACTTGACTGAATGGCTGGAATAACTTATTTAATTTATCCTCAGGAATTCCAATTCCTGAATCACGAACCGAAAACTCTAATTCAAAATTATTATCAACTATGCTTTTAACAGAAACTGAAACAAAGACTTCGCCTTTGTCTGTAAATTTTATTGAGTTGCCAATCAAATTAGTGAGAATTTGGCGGACTCGGGTGATGTCACCATAAACCCAGTCAGGGGTTGGCTCTTTTATTAGATATATTAAGTCGATTCCCTTTTCGGATGCTTTTGAGCCAAGTAAATCTAGAGTATCTTCAATACATGAACGAATTTCAAAAGGCTGGTTCTCCAACTCCAATTTGTCTGACTCGATTTTGGAGAAGTCAAGAATATCATTTATTATGACGAGTAATTGTTCACCACTGACTCGAATTGTTTCAGCAAATTCTTTTTGTTCGTCAGTCAAGTTTGAGTCAAGGAGTAATCCCGTCATGCCGATAACACCGTTCATAGGAGTACGGATTTCATGACTCATTAATGCTAAGAATTCACTCTTTGCCTTAGTTGCAGCTTCAGCTTGAAGAAGTGCGCTATCAAGTTCCAGATTTTTTCGTTTTAACTCAACTTCAGTTTCGCGGCGCTGAATCAGTCCTCCAATGCTTGCTGCGATGGTCGCTAAAACAGATTTATCACTCTCAGACCAATTAATTACTTTTCTGCAGGAATCAAATCCAATGAAACCCCAAAAAACTGAATGAGTAAAAATTGGAGCAATTAAAATAGACTTAATATTCTTATCGATGAAAGCCGCGCGCTGCTGCTCACTTAATTCATTGAAAACATAACTGACAATCTCGCCTTTTTTAAGCCTTTCTAATAATTTCAAACTCGAGAACTTACTGTAGGATAGGCGATTGTTCTGGAGTGTCTCAATTTGGGAGGAAGATGGGTCGATAGACCACTCGAACATTTCGAAAAGCTCAATTTGTTTAGAGCCCGGTTCCTGATAATTACTGAAAATATATGAACGGTCAACATCAGCAGCCTCGCCAAGCAATTCCAATGCGCTTTTGAAAGCCGTATCAAATTCGGTAGATGACAACAGCGCTCTCGAAGCTTCTGCAACACCTTGAAGAAGTTGGTCTTTCCTTTTTAACTGGGCATCCTGATTTTTTCGGGAAGTTATATCTCTGATAATTGAGAGAAGTAATTTTTTGTTGTCCTGCGTTTTAAGAATAGAGGAGGTTATTTGAAAGTGTTTTGTCTTTTCGCTCCAAATGTAAACTGATTCTTCATAAGTAGGCGGAAATTTGTCTAACCTGAAACGCTCGAAAAATAAATGTAAAAGTGTTCGGCGGTCATTTTTGAAATAGGCCTGAGTGAATAATTTTCCTTCTATTTCTTCTCTGTCCAACTCAACCATATTTGCATAAGCTTGATTGCACATTGTAATGATACCACTTTCATTAATGATGCGCATGCCGTCGTTTGAGCGTTCCCAAACTTCGCGAAGAAGAAACTCTGCAGCCTTAAGGGACTCTTCAGCCTTGACTCTATCACGAATATCTCGAATAGTGCCTTGACCAGTGAATTTTTTATTTCTTAAAATTAATTGGCCGTTAATTTCACATGGAATCTCTTGACCTGTTTTTGAAATTAGCGTAGCCCTTAATCCGTTTATTTTCTTTTCTTTAAAAAACTTTGTAAGAGCTAGGAAAAATATCCGGGCCTCTTGTTTGCTGACATATTTAATGAAAGGCTGTCCAATAAGTTCAGATGGCGAATATCCTAATGTTTGTTCGACTGACGGACTTATGAAAGTCAGTTTACCGCTCGGAGTCATTTGAAATATAATGTCTAAAGAAGACTCAACCAAACCCTTAAAGTTGTCATAGCTTAGTTGTTGAATCAATAATTTGACTTTATTTACAGCTGAAGGTAATAGCGTCTTTAGGTTGGAGCCAAATTCAGCCGTGGTTCTATCAGGGAAGTAGCGGAGTCTGACTGCTTCGAGCAGTCGTCCACTTTCTGATGAGACGAGTGAAATATATTCATCTGATTCAATAGATTGGGCCGCAATTAAAAAGTCGTGCAGAAAATTTAACTCCTCTGATTTGCTTTTTAATATGAAGAAATCATCATTGAGGTGAGCCGCGGAATGAAAAGTATCCATAATGGAACCAATATCATTCTGCTTTATACGGTCAGGCAGATATCTTCTTATAAAGTCCATAAGCTAGAATTAAGATATAAAATCAATTAGACATTAAATGTAATATAAAAAATGAAATATTAAACATCAAAACTCAAACTTATACTTAAGGCCGAATTCATTTATCATTTCATTCTGGTAACTGGTTTCGATTATAGATTCGCGTCTTTCCATGCGCAATAACAAATTTTCGAAAAGTGGATATTCAATCCTGACATTTGCCGTGGAAAAATCCTGTAAAAAGTTAGTTGAACCGCCTATAGTATAACGAAAATCTTTGAAACGCCCACTTAAGTTAAATTTGGTTGCAGTTCCGCTGTTACGAATTTCCAGACTTCTGACATAATCACCTAAGTAGGTGTTAAGTAAACCACCTAACAATGAACCTGCAAGCGATGTTGCAGTTCCGGTAATCGGGTCGATTTGACTTGCTGCTTTGTTTCGTTCCTGTTGATTCATGTCGCGTTTGAATTTACCTGTAAATATGAACCAAACAGCATCAGCTTTATCAAGTTCGGGGGAGGCAACCTCTTTGTCGATGTTGGTTGCGCCGACATAGATGGAAATATTATTTTCATCAGCAGAAAAGTTCTTTGCCATATCGTGAAGTGTGCCCTTTAATCTTACTTTTACAGCTACTTCTTCATCGCGGGTGCTTGAAGCAGTTGTGTCGTTTGGACGGTAATAAGCTTTATATGTGCCGGTAATATCCAGATAAGGGTTCGTTAAATCGCTTTCAAATCTAAGCGAGCCGGCGGCGCTGAATGTTTTGATAAAATCAAGCGTTGAACCATCAAGTACTTTTAGCTCGCCCTGGAAATTTTCTATTCCATTTTTCCGCTCGAATGTCAAATCTCCGGAAAGAGCTGCTTTAAGTTTTTGATTTGCCTCTTGTGAAAATATAAAAACAAAATTAGCTTCCTTTTTGATTTTTACTTTTACCTGATAATCAAAAGCGGATTTCGGTTTATTGCTTTCGCTTGCTAGTGTTTTATTTATGGAGAGACCGATTAGTCTCTGAATTTCTAGCTCACGGGCTGAAACTGATTTTTCTTTACTCGAGACTCTATACACAAAGTTGTCGCCTGAAGATGTGTATGAAGATTGTGTCGGCGGGAAAGTCACATTAGCATCTTTTATAAGAATGGAGGCGGAGATATACTTTTTGCTTTTTGAATATACAAGGTTGACATCGCCATCTGTGCCGATGAATAAATCTCCATAGATAGAACTGTTAGAAATCTTTGACTGCTCTGTGAGAACAGTAAGGTCTCCGTTAATAATAGCATTAACTGATAATGACCGCTCGCTGTCAAGTTTAACTAATCCGTGACCACTCATTTGTCCTTTGTTCTTTACATTGCCCACATTCTTTACAACAAAACTATCAATTGAGGCGCCTTGACTGCTTAAAGTAATTAAGGAACCGAGTGAATAATCTAAATTATTTTTATTAATTCTAAAATTAACATCACTTGCTCTAAGATATCCGGATGGGAGAATATTATTATAAGTACCGGCGATATTAATATTCCCGTTCACAAAACCCTTTAGTTTCGAGAGCATCGGCATGAATACTGAGAGAGGGGCGACATCAAAATTATTTCCCGCAAAATGTAAATCGATTTCCCTTTCTGAAGGAAGCCTTTCCGCAGTTGTACTAATGTTTAAGTTAAGAGGTATCGCTCCGTAAAGAGCTAGTTTCTCAAGAACTTTTTTGTCGGCTATATTTATGAACTTGGAATTGATACTCAGCATTTGATTGCTGTAATCCAAAGAAGTTTTTAACGAACCGAAATTATTCGACCGGAATGAAACATTGTCAAGTGCCATGCTTGATGTAAAAATTAGATTCTTTGAAGTGCCTAGCAATTTTAAGTCAATGTTCAGGTCTGCATCAACAGCCTCAATTGGAGGGATTCCAAAAAGACTATAACTCAAGTCGTATCCCTTAAAGTTTTGCAACTTAAATGATAAGTTGTGTGTGCCGTTAAAAGAATAATCGCCATCAATGATTACTTTGGAATCATTCCTCTTCATTTCGAAATCTTTTATTGTTACTCCGTCTTCACGCAAGTAAATGTTGAATGGGCGCGCGTTTGTTAATTCGAAAAGTGAATACCGTGTAAACAGTTTATCGAATCTTGTTTTCAATGTATCAGAATTAAAATCGACATTAGATTGGAACTCTACACGCATTTTATGCATATAGTTTGCAACACCTGTGATAAGCGCTTGACCGCCCGCTAATTTAATGCTGGTCATGAGTGTGTCAATTTGTTGACCGACCAAAAACTTGGAGGACTCAAAACTGATAAGGGAATTCAATCCTACAAATGAGTTATCATTGTTGGGTTTAGAAATTGAAATTTTCGCAGTCGTATTCGTCAAGAAGTATCTATCCGAAGGAGTTTCTAATTTCAAGAAGTTTATGTTTGATGAAATATCAAAATGGAATACTTCGGATGTACGGGAAATATTACCTGAAATATTTCCGTCGAATTCAAACTTAGCTTGCGGAAATAGATTTTTAACTTCCTGTGAATCTTTAATTGCAAAATTAAAACGGACATTGTACTTTTCTGAGAGCGAGTCTGGTGTAGTTAGAGAGTTATCAGCGACAAGTGAGTCCAAGTAATTTATGCTTGGGAAATGCTTGTGAAGTTTTGAGATAATTATCTTTGTAATTGCATCCTGCTCTTTGACGACCGAAGAAACTAATCCCGGAATAGAAAAATTTCCTCTAACTGTAAAATCTGCGAGATCGGAAATTAGTTTAATTTCCCTGTCATTTGAAGAATACTTTTTAATTTTCAAAAATGAATTTAATGTTTTGATATCTTTTGAGAATATCCGTGAATTGTTCAGCACTAAACTTAAACCGCCTTCGATATCATCGGGTTTGAATCCTTTTGCATTGGCAGAAAGAATTAGATTTACTTTTGATTTCAAGGTCGAATCCATAAGCAAAGGGGCAATGTTGAAGTCACTTAACTGCAACTCTGTTTTATAGGAAACGATACTATCCGAAGTGAAATTTGCACCTCCGGCGAAAGAAAGCGAGTCCTCAGTTGAAACCGCATTTAATTCAGTAGTTAAGTATCCGTCAGAAAGTTCTGCACTTAAATTGATTTTTGAGAATTGTTTGTTGCCAACTATCGTTTTATCGCCGTAATAATCACACTTAATATTTGCAGTCTTCACGCTGAATCCTTCGCCTCTAACGGACAGTCTGCCTGATAAAATGGTTGGGAAATTAGCAATTGAACGAAGGTCTAAATTTGAGGGTTCAATTACGCATTCATATTTTGTGAATTCACCTGTGAAATCAAACTTTGCATCGCCTCTTACTGTGCCGTTGGGGGAGTTTAGGACTAACCTTGATTTGAAATCAAGAGGTTTGCCGACAAATGTAAGTGTATCAACAGTTGCAGTCTCGAATCCCTCAGGGACAGCAATGCTTAAATTTGGCAGTAACTGATTAATATCAGAAACATCTAAAAATGACTTTGTAATTTTCGCATCAATGGTGAGATTCAAAGGTGTATCGAGGTGTTCTAACCTACCTGTAAGGGATAAATCAGTATTCTGATATTTAAGATTGAGACTCTCGATATTCAAATTCGAATAAAGTCCTGAAGCATTTAATTCTCCGCTTAGGTCGCCACTTAACATATCAACCATTGGCACGAATGATTCAAGATCTCGGAAGTTGAAGTTTTTTAATTGTAAATTTAAGTCAAGATTTGCACTCTTTAACATCTCGGATTTGAAGTCAAAAATATTCAATTCCTTTGTGGAGAGGTTAAGTGTCAAATCGGACAAGGATGTTTTTAGTTTGAGTGCATCTATTTTTATATCTTTTGGAGTAAGAGAAAATTTACCATTCAGCGAAACATCTGCGGCGTCTCTAATGTTACTCTTGAAAGATAAATTATCCAAGGCAACCTTGAATGATTTACTGTCTATATCAATTAGCGTGGAAAGTTTCAGTGAAAAATCATTTACTCTAAGATTATCTATATTCAGATTAGGTTGAAGCGAAAGAATATTGTGCTCTGTGTATTTCAGGAAAATAAAACTTCCGTTCGATATTTCAAAATTGGAGACTTCTATCTTAAAAGGAAACTTTGATTCAGTTGTGTCTTTAATTCCCGAGGATGGAAATATCTTTGCAAAATTAAGTATTCCCAAACTATCTGTCTCTGCGATTGCGAAGGGGCGGGTTATAGATAATTCTTTGACTGAAATTACTTTTTGAAAAATTGCCATTGGTGCAAGGCGCAAATCCAGTTTTTCAACACTTGCGACTGTATCTCCTTCGAACTTAAGCACAACATCTTTGAGTGTGAGAGTTGTGATAAAAGTACCATTGATTTCCCCGATTGAAAACTGACCTTTAGTTTCTTCGTTAAGAATAACGATTAATTTTTCCTTAAAGTATTTCCGAAAAGTTGAAGTTTGAATAAATCCGAAAAGAATCAGGATGATAAAAAACAGTCCTACCCCAATAGCTATAAAGACATTAACAATTTTGTGGAAAAGAGTTCTGCGCCGTTCTGCTTTTTCTGATAAAGTATTTTTTTTGTCCTTAGCTGCAGAAGGTAGTATGTTCTCTTCAACTTTTGAAGGGACTTCAGGTGCTGGTGAAGGGACTATTATATCATTCGGAACAAGGTTATCCGATGAATCATTTTTCGGTGATTCAGTGCTTGACGATTTAGAGGTTAACTCACTTTCGGAATCGTCAGGGTTATTCGGATGCCCTTCGTTCTCACTCATTAGGAATATCGTTCTAAGACTGTCTTAATTATATTTGTTGTTGATTGCTGATTAATAAATTCGATTGTCTGAACAGAACCGCCGTTAGCTTCAACAATGTCACGGCCTACGATGTTTTCAATTGACCAATCTGCTCCTTTAACCAGAATGTCCGGAATCAAAGCGTTTAGAAGTTCAAACGGTGTTGGCTCATCAAACAATGTTACATAATCAACTGATTTAAGATTAGCCAAAATATAAGCTCTTTCTCCTTCAGGAACAATAGGGCGTTTCTCGCCCTTAATGTTTCTTACAGATGAATCACTATTCAAACCTAATATAAGGACATCACCGCAAGCACGAGTCTTGGCAAGATAGTCAACATGTCCCGCGTGCAGAATGTCAAAACATCCGTTAGTGAAAACAACTTTTTTCCCGTCTGCTTTCAATTGCTTTCTGACGGCTATCATCTCTTCTCTTGAATAAATTGTTTTCATTAAATTTCCTTTTCTACAACTTCAAATAACTTATCAATTTCAATGGGAACAATACCGGGTTCTTCACAAACGATTCCTGCTGCATAGTTGGCAAGGAACGAGGCTTCATAAATATTTGCTCCTGCTGCGAGTGCTACAGTCAATGTTGAAATGACGGTATCGCCGGCGCCGGATACATCGGATACTTTGCGTGCTTTTGTGGGCATGCGTTTTTCTTCTTTTCCTTTTTCAAAAACTGCAATGCCGCCCTCGCCTAAAGTTAGGAGTACATGCTTCGCATTCAATTTAACTAAGAGTTTTTTGCCTGCTTCGGTTACATCCTGTGAGGTTCGGATTTTCATTCCCAGTACATCCTCTGCTTCTTTGCGGTTGGGTTTGAATACTGAAACATTTTTGTATGAAAAGAAATTATGAAATTTCGGGTCAACAGTTATGAGTTTGTTCTTCTTGTTTGCGATGGCAATTATTTTTTTTATCAACGAAGGAGTAAGCACGCCTTTGTTATAATCCTGTAAAATTATTCCGTCTATATCATCGATAGACTCTTCAAACTTGCGGAGTAACTTTGCTTGAATATCGCGGCTGATACTTGTGGTGCTTTCTTTATCTATTCTCAAGACATGCTGATTGTGAGCAAGGATGCGTGTCTTTGCGGTTGTTGGGCGGGTCTCATCGCATACCAGATAGTCTGATGAAATATTTGCTTCAGCTAAAAGTGATGAGAAAATGCTTCCGAAGTTATCGCTGCCGATGACGCCAAATGGTAGGGGATAAGCGCCAAGTTTGATTAGATTATACGCGACATTTGCCGCACCGCCGAAACGGTAAAATTCATTATCAACTTCAACTACAGGTACGGGTGCTTCGGGGGAGATTCTTTTTACTGAGCCCCAGTAATAGCAGTCGAGCATCAAGTCGCCGATAACCGCTATCTTAAGTCCGCTGAATTTTTTCTTTAGTTCGTTTAGTCTTTTAATTTTCATTGATATCATTAAATGTATTTCCTGTTATTTCTTTATTTTATTTTTTGCGAATGAGGCAAAAGGGTTTGATAATATAATTTTGTAAAGTCCTTTTTCGGTGCCAATCCAAAGTTCGTCGCCTTCGAATAATAGCGAGTAAATCAAGTTAGATTTACCATTAATTTCTTCCATGCGGATATTCTGAACTTTTCCTGTGCTTAGATTAAGCACTGAAAGTCCCTGCCCAATTTCTGTTTTTGTTTCGCGGTCGAAAGAATATGTTCCGACCCAAAGTCGTGCGGCGCCTTTTGCAATTGACTTGATGCCGTTTCCTAAAAGTCCGCTGAGGCGATTATATTTTTGCCACTCTGCCTTGCGGTTAAATCGAAATAAACCGCCGAGATTGAAATTAGGTTTTTCTTGTGTTACAAACTCATCAGTCCCGAACCATACTGAATATTTATCAGTAAATATTTCTGAGATAGAGATAAAGTCACCATCTGCTTTAAATGTGTTTTCTGAATTAGTAAAGTATTCGTAAGAGTTTATGTCAGAAAAACTTTTTGACTTATCATATCTAAAAACACCTGATTCTGTCCCAATCCAAATTAACTTAGTTCCGTCTGCATGAATAACTCTGATATTGTTTGATCTGTCGTCTTTACCCATTGTCAGGTTGATGTCTTCGTATTTTTGCTTTGCGACATCTAATTTAGTTAAGAATTGAAATCTTCCAATCCAAAGCATGTTGGTTTCAGAGTCATAGTGCAGTGCGCGAATCCAGTTGCCGTACTCACCGCCGGCGGAAAATTTTCTTTTCTTCCATAGCGCAGTTTTGCGGTCGTAGATATATAAACCTTCGCTCGTGCCTGCCCAGATATAGTTATCCGAGACTGCGATGCAATAATAAAAATCGTCCTCAGCAGTTGCTAGTTTTGTGGAGTATTCCTTCCATGTCTTGCTTGCGAAATCATAGCAGAATATTCCTTTACCATATGATGCTGCCCACAACTGTGATTTGTATATACACATATTCATTATTTGCGCATCGGGCAGGGCAGTTTCATACCATCCTTGCGCATGAGTGCTGAAAGATAGTAGGATTGCAAATGCCGTGTAAAGAAAAAATTTCTTCATCAGTTAATCAATAACTTTCGCTTGTATTCGGGAAGTTTTGACTTTTAATATCTTCAATATATTTTTTAGCGGCATTTGAAATGTCATCTGCCAGCGAAGCATAATGACGAACGAAGCGCGGTTCAAATTCTTTAGTCAACCCAAGCATGTCGGGAGTAACTAATATTTGTCCGTCGCAATGAACACCTGCACCGATTCCTATTGTCGGGATGCTTAACTTTTCGGTAATCTTTTTTGCGAGAGACATAGGAATTTTTTCAAGCACTATACAGAACGCTCCTGCTTCTTCAAGGATTTTTGCATCGGAATAAATTTCCTCTGCTTCGTCAGGGGTTGTTCCGCGCTCACGGTAACTTCCGAATTGATGAATGCTCTGCGGAGTAAGTCCGATATGACCCATTACAGGAATTCCTGCGGCGGTAATTTTTTGGATGCTTTCTGCAACTCTTTCGCCTCCTTCAA
>CAIWTC010000354.1 GCA_903915485.1 uncultured Ignavibacteriales bacterium
AGATGTTGACCCGCTTCCTGTTTCAGATGTTTTCACTGCTACATTAGCAAGTGCTACCGGTCCTGATTATGCAGATGTTGAAACTGCGAATGTTACTATTGATGCAAATACATACACAGGAACTGCAACATTCACAACAGCTCCATCAGGCAGTTATTATCTTTATGTCAAAGGAATTGCTTTGATGGCAACATGGAGTGCTGCTCCGATAACTTTCACAAAAGGCAGTACTGTAAGTTATGACTTTACTACCGGCGTCAATAAAGCTTACGCAATTCCCGGATTCCCTTTTGATCCAATGATTCAGCAGGGAACTAAATGGACGATATATAGCGGTGATGTTGACCAGGATGAGCTCATCGGAAATGTGGATTTAACTATGATTGATAATGATGCATTTATAACTTTAGAAGTTCACGGCGCAACTGACCTTGACGGTGATGCTTTAGTAGGAAATGTTGATTTGACAATCTGCGATAACCACGCTTTTTGGGTAGTTGAATCACAGACTCCGCGCAAAGTTGGTGCTATGGCAAATAAATTTTTGCACAAACCTTTGCTTACAAGAAAAAGCACAGTATTGAAATAAATACTTATAAAATTAGCTCTTAAGAGTTGGCTGCCTGTGAAAATGGGCAGCCATTTTTTTTAAACCAATTAATTGCAGTAAATGCGTAGAAATTTAACTGCCAAGCTCGCCAAGAGCGCAGAGATTTTAATAGGGCTAATATCGTTATATCCTACCAAAAAAAACTTTGCAAACATTGCGGTTAAATGCTTCGGGCTCTTAACCTCAAGGAACACTAGGGGAGGCACGAAGGACACAATGGATGTTAGAAAATATTTGCGAACATTGCGCCCTTTGCGGTTAATGCTTAGGATCACTCAAACACAAAGTGGACAAAGGTGAGGCACAAAGTGCGCAAGGGTTGTTTGGGGATTTCTTGGTGTCTCTTGTGGTTAAATCCTAATTCAAACTTAGGGCACTTAAACACAAAGTGCACAAAGGGAGGCACAAAGACCACAAAGGTTATTTGGGGACTTCTTGGTTACCCTTGTGGCTAATGTCATGGAAACATCAATATTTAGTGCATGGTTGAAAAATAAATATAAGTATTATTTGAAGTATTGAATTAAATTTACTAAAATTGCAATAACGATATTTAATTATGCTAACAATTGAAACTCATGAAAAGACAATTGAGATTATATATTTTTATTTTTATACTTGCAACAGGGGTCTGTTATTCCCAAATTACACTCGCAGGCTGGAGTGCTGCAGGGCAGACTAACTTTGGCGTTTCGCCTTTCACGGCAACTATCTCAGATGCAAATGTTTCTGTCAGCGGAATAAATCGAGGAGCAGTAATCTCAACCTCAGGTTCAGCTATACCTGATGCGTGGGGCGGTGCTGGATGGGCTTCAACTTCTGCAAATGCAATTTCCACAGGGGCATATATTTATTTTACAATCAGCGCTAAACTTGGATATACTTCTGCACTAAAGACACTGAATTTATATTATAGAAAAGCCTCTGATGGTCCACCGGGATGTCTCATGCAATATTCTGTTAATGGCAGTTCGTATATTACATTTGTTACCAATTCAAATTTATTTAATACTTCAGCAAGCGGAGGTTCCGCAATAACTGCTATTAATCTCAGCGGTATAATTGCCTTGCAGAATGTTTCCGTCAATGATGTTGTTACCATAAGAATTATTCCATACGGTAATGCGGGCTATTGGTGCGTTTATAAGAGCAGTGGGAATACTGATATTTCAATTCTTGGTACTGTAAACATTGCCTCATTAAGCATCCCCACTTCATTAACTGCCACGGAAGTTACTGAAACAGGATTTAGAGCGAACTGGACTTCCGCATCGGGAGCGACCGGCTATAGACTTGATGTGTCAAGGAATCCATCCTTTTCCACATTCGAAGCAGGATACTACGACTTGAATGTAGGGTTGGTTACAAGTTTTGTAGTATCATCATTGAACTCAGGAAGTTCTTATTATTACCGGGTAAGGTCAGTTAACGCTGGTGGAAACAGCAGTAATTCGGAAACACAAAGCTTAACAACTTTGGCTTCATCAAAAGGTTATGTTAGGGTTACATTTATCCCCGAAGGATATTATAATTATGAACTTGGGAATTTATTAGTCTCAGATACATTTACGGTAACTTTAGCAAATGTTAACGGTCCGGATTATGCTGATTTAGAGACCGCAAGTATTAAAATAGACTCTAGTACATTTTCTGGTACGGCTGAATTTTCAAGTGCCCAATCAGGCAATTATTATATTTATGTAAAAGGTAAATCAGCAATGAGTACTTGGAGCGCTACACCAATTGCATTCACAAAAGGCGGAACGGTGAACTACGATTTTACAACTACATCAAGTAAAGCTTATTCAATACCGGGATTTCCATACTTGCCGATGATTCTTCAAGGAAGTAAATGGTGCGTTTACAGCGGTGATGTTGACCAGGATGAGTTGATTGGAAATGTTGACCTTACGCTAATCGATAACGATGCTTTTATCACAAAGGAAGGCCGCACTGCTACCGACCTTGACGGTGACGGCCTTGTGGGAAATGTTGATTTGACTATCTGCGACAATCACGCTTATTGGGTGGTGGAATCACAGTCACCAAGAAAAATGAGTGCAATGGCAAATAAGAAAATATATTTGCCGCGTAAGAGTTACCTTAAGTAACACTGCTCACTTTAGGGTTAATATCTTCTTAGAAACAGTCTGATTAGGGGAAGTGAACTTAACCAGGTAGCATCCTGATGGCACAGAAGCACCCTCAGAATTTTTGCCATTCCAATCTATTGTCACAGTTCCGTTTTGATTAGACACAGGCAGAAGCGTATTGATTTTCTTGCCGAGAATATCATAGATTTCAATTCCAAGCATCACAGGTTTATTAACTTCAACGATAATTCTTGTACCGGGATTAGATGGATTCGGGAAAATACTTTTCACTTCAAAATTCTTTTCTGAATTTAAGTTTTGGCTTTCAGTTTTAACTCCGGTTGAAGTCTGAACCAATTCAAGTTTTCCGGGAGCGGAAATAGTTACCTGTACGCTTCCTGAAACTACTGTAAATGGAATTACAGAGCCGTTGTAATAAACAGTTAGTAGGTCAGAGGTTATGAATGAAGGTTTAACAGTTACCTTTGTTGCCGTGACTACTGAATCAAAATAGTAAGTGGATTTATCAACAGCGCTTAAATCAGCGGTTAAGGTAACATTTTGTTCGGAGGTAATGTAGTCACATGAATTATAATTAAGTGATTTGCCGTTGACAATTGCGAATTTAATAAGTGCTGTAGAATCATGTTTAGCCCAACTGCAGATTGCATCGGTAGTGAATTTACCGTTTGAAGATGAAAGATTTGTTTGACGGAGTAATGTTGTCTGCTGAAGTTTAGTAACATTATCCGTCAGCACAATTCCTTTAGCGGTTGCAGTTGAAAGTTCTGAGATGTTAGGAAAACCTGCTCCTGCATCGGTCGGATAAAGTATGTGAAGGAAACTTGCGTTGCTAATATTGATACTTGCATTTACATATGTCTGTGAAACTGAATCCTTAAACAGGGAAGTCATGCCCGCTTTATTTGTAAATGTAATAG
>CAIWTC010000355.1 GCA_903915485.1 uncultured Ignavibacteriales bacterium
ACAAAAGTTTTGCCACGGAAGTCTCAGTTATAATCCCTGTAAAGAATAGAATTAATACTATTAAAGATGCTATCCTTTCAGTTTGCAGTCAAGTAACCAACTTCCCTTTTAATCTAATAGTAGTAGATAACCACTCCACAGATGGAACAACAGAGTGCGTCTCTGATTTAGCGAAACTTGATTCACGGATAATACTAATCACTCCAACCGAAAATGATTTGGGAATCGGAGGATGCTGGAATGTCGGAATTAATAGCAGTCAAGCAGGAAAGTTTGTAGTTCAACTTGATAGTGATGATATATATAAAGATAAGAATACTCTGCAATGCGTTCGCGATACTTTCTATAAATACAAGGCCGCAATGGTCATAGGCTCTTATAAGCTTACCGATTTTCAACTGAACGAAATCCCTCCCGGGATAATCGACCACAAAGAGTGGACAGATACCAACGGAATGAATAATGCACTTAGAATAAATGGCCTAGGTGCGCCCCGTGCTTTCTATACTCCCGTCGTGAGGAAATTCGGTTTCCCAAACACAAGTTACGGGGAGGATTATAGCATGGTTCTAAGAATTTCGCGGGAATATAAGATAGCAAGAATCTATGAGCCAATCTACATCTGCCGCCGCTGGGAAGGCAACTCTGACTCAGGCATCGGCTTAGAGAAACAGAACAAAAACAATTTTTATAAAGATTCACTTAGAACTATTGAGTTGCTTGCCAGAATTAATTTTAACAAAAACACATAAAGGGGAAAACAAATGATTATATCCAAAGCTAAAGCAGCATCTTTCGATTTTGACGGTTTAGTCAGAGATTACATTCAGGATGGAAAACTTGATAAAGTAATTTTTATTCTACCGACTATCCGCGCAGTCAGAGAGCTAAAAATACGATTCACAAAGCAAAGCGCTAATAAAAGTCTCGGCACAGCATATTTTGAGACATTTGAATCCTTTGCAAAAAAACTTCTCGCTGAAAAAGGAACTCATTATAATGAGTTGACCGATTCACTTGAAAGTGTTTTCCTGAGACTGACAGTTAAGGAAAGTAAAACCGATTTACTTAAACATTACGGCGAAGATATTCCGGTCGGAATTCAACGCAATATCCTTGCTGCATTTAGTTCCTGGAAAAACGAAAATGTTGGAATTGAACAGCTCAAGATGCAGGCGAATTCCATGACCAGCGAATTTGACAGAGACAATCAGCTTCAAATTATTACTTTGTATGAGTTATATACAAAAAAACTTAAACTGAATAATTACTATGGCGATGCAGATATAATAAAAGATTTGCTGAACAACAATGCAGATCTTAAAAAGAATATTGAAAGTTATTTCGGGAATATAGATTTTATTCTGATTGACGGATTCTCCGAATTTTCATCTACAGAAATTCAGTTCTTAAGTTTATTAGCTGATTCTGAACCATCAGCAGTATTTATCAGATTAGATTACTATAAGTTCAACCGCGAAATATTCGGGTCTATTAATGATAAGTGTTTAGGCAAACTAACTACCCAGGGGTTTGTGGAAATCCCCGCTTCTGAAGCACCCGTGGAAACAAAATTCCAGAAACATCTAAAGGAAAATCTTTTTCGCCAAATTAAAAACGAAAAATTAAATCCCGAAATAGAAATAACCCACCTCTTGGGAAGAACTATCAACGACGAAGTAAGGTTGATTGCATCAGAATGCAAAAGGTTATGCATTGAAGAAAGCGTCAAGCCTTCGGACATCTGCATACTGATTAATTCAATTGATACTTACTCACCGTTTATAAGAAATGTGTTTTCTCAATTCAACTTACCGCTGAATCTTACTGACAGAATATGCCTAAGTTCTGTACTCCCGGTTATCGACATAATCAGTTACCTTGAAATACTTTCGGAAGATTTTCACTTCGCAAAAATATTCAGAACTTTTTCTGCTGGCATTCTTCCATTATACGAGTGCAACATTAGCGATTTGAAGTTTACAGCAGCAAAATTTAATATCGTCCGCGGCGAGAATGAATGGATTAATCTAAAGAGCAGTATATCCAATAGTCAGGCACTAAGCAACATCCACTCCAGAGAGAAGGATATGATTATTCGCGGAATCAAGGCGATTGACATTATACGAAAGAACCTTTCTCCGT
>CAIWTC010000356.1 GCA_903915485.1 uncultured Ignavibacteriales bacterium
AGTGAGAAGAAAATTGGGAAGGGTCTTATGAGCGAATCAGAGATTCGCCCTACAAAACAAGAAGAAAAGATAGGTTGTCTATTTTAAGTAATTCAATAGGCTTTCTGTTGGGAGACCGGCGAATTTCTTTTTGATGTCCATGAAGCCTTTCCCGTAAACAGGGTCGGCGCTTTCTTCCATTCTTTTGAGAATATACTTGCGCTCTGAATTTTGAGATTGGCTGATGTATTGATACGAGATATAATTACAACTGCCTTCGACTACTGAATTTGGGTGAGTCTTTTTAACATTTTCATTCATCCACGCGTGCATTAGTTCGTGGGCGATAATACCTTCGACCTGAATTGCAGGAATGTAATTCAGAACATAGACCGCATGGGAATATGTCGTTTTAGATTTTCTATCTTTTGTAAAACTCTCACTTATTTTGGAATTGCAAAAACCCCGTAGTTCATCGCTTTGCTCTGCCGAACCAAAAAAACTAACAAGTTTTGTTCTGTTTACCTGCTGAATGGTAATGTTGTTGCGGTTAAGGTATATTCCGAATGTTTTTAATCTGTTAAATACTTTTGTCAAAAGATTATCAAGTTCAATTGAAGAACTGACTTGTCCCTGCAGGCAAAGATTGCAGATGAGTCTGCCGTCTGAAATTTTACTACCACCCTTGGTTAATCGTTGACAGATAATCCTGCCGCAATTGTCGCACTTGTCATATTCTGAATTGTGGGCTGAGTGATAAGCGTCCTCATAAATATTTGTGAAATAAGCTCCTAAGATTGGTTCGCCGCAAACAGCGCATCTTACTGCTGCCTTTTCTTTATAGCAATCTTCGTGAAATATTTTTTCGCCGGAGTTGACATACTGACCTTTTATAACTTCTCCGCATATACAGCAGACTAAGCCTTCGATTCTCGACAGGCAATCGGGGTGATAATAGTCCTCGCCTTTTTTTTGATAACTTCCTGCTATGGGTGCTCTGCATTTATTACACATAAAATGTTCGGGATGAAATGACTTCCCTTCGACCTGAAGATATTGACCGGCTATTTCCTTTCCGCATTGGGAGCAGACAGGTTGGGATTGAGAATAAATAATTCCCGAAAGAATTATAAAGAGCAGCGCTAAATGCAGCAACTTTATTTGAGCCGGTAGTTTCATTTAAGTATTATATGTTTAATAATGTGTCTATATAATTTTGTTTTAGGCTCTGTGGATGATAAAAACTATTTTAATAATCCCGCGCCGACAACATTCATGAATAAAAGCATTCAATCAGTAAAAGAATTTATATAATATATCGGGTATAGTCAAGTTATGGGTGTGAAAAAATAGCTAATTGATAAAGTGTTTTAAGTTTGAGAGATTAGTGGCAAGCCTATCAACAGTAATATATAAATAATATGGATATTAAAATCTTCCTTCTTTTTAATCTTCCGGAAAATTCTTATACTTCATAAGCAGTTTTCAGGCTGCTTCACTGATGGTGATGGAGTTCGCCGATAACCGCTTTTCATAGCTGATGACTCCTACTTCAAAATAATATTTATTAAAATTTGCGGTTTTAAGCTATGTTAAAGTATCTTTTTGTTTCCTCAGGTGCGGCAGTAGGCGGGGTGCTTCGCTACTGGATGTCTGATTTCGTTCATAAATTTCTTCCTGCTACTTTTCCTTTTGGTACGCTCATTGTAAATGTTTTAGGATGTTTTATCCTTGGGGTAATTATGTATGGACTAAATGAGCGAGCGGTGATTTCGCAAGAGTTGAAATTGTTTCTTACTGTAGGCTTCTGCGGAGGCTTTACCACTTTCTCCACATTCTCGCTTGAAACAGTTAACTTGATGAAGAACTCGGAATACACATTTGCTCTGGTGAATATAGTCGGAAGCGTTGTCATTTGTATTGCTGCGACTTTTTTGGCATATTTACTTTTTTCAAAATAATTTGATGAAATGTTGTATTGCAATAAATCGAGATTGATTAGCTGAAGAATAAGACATTAAATTTCTATCATGCCAAATGAAAATTCCTTATCTTTAAGATAGATAAATAAGATAATAATAGAATAAGTACTAATGCCATTTACACTTGCACATCCGGCAGCAATTTTGCCATTCCGGAAAACCAGACTGCCGCTTTCAGCCCTGATAATAGGGACTATGGTTCCTGACTTTGGATATTTGACACAACTCACTTACTTTATCAGCCACACAATTATTGGTATATTCAGTTACTGCATACCTGTCGGAGTTGCTGTGTACTTCTTTTTTCACTATTTTTTGAAATATCCTTTTCTCGACTTATTCCCAGATAAACATTCCTCATTTTTGGGCGGGTTTGTAAAAAGTCCAAGTGTTAACTCCTTTAGCAAATTCTTTTTTCTCGTAGTAGCCATAGCGCTTGGGGTTGCGACCCACCTAACCTGGGATTCAATTACGCATATTGATGGTTGGTTTGTTCAGCATGTTGCTTGGTTTAATACTTTATTAATTGATAACGATTATTTTCAATTAAGGGTATGCAGATTCTTTCAGCACTTAAGTACGGTTTCCGGGGGAGCCTTGTTATTGTTTTATTACTTTAAGTCCCTTAAGAACAGGCCCAAACAAATAGTTGCGATTGAGCATTTGCTGAAACCGGGAACAAGAATTGCGGTTATAATGGCGATTACTGTCATAGGCGCAAATATTGCCGTAATGTTAGAATATTCTAGTTTGCGCAATATTCATAATTACTTTTCATTTCGAAATATCATTTATAACTTTGTCGTCACGGCTATAACTATATATTTCCCGCTGATAGTTACATATTCTTTGATTTGGAATGTTACTAAATTATTCAAAAATATAAGAAGGCGATATGCACATAACGGGTGATGCTAAATTGTTAAGAATATTTGTTGGTGAATCAGATAAGATTTCTTTTGTTCCCGTGTTTGAAAAAATTGTAGTTGAGGCAAAGCAGCAGGGATTAGCAGGGGCGACTGTATTCAAGGGAATAATGGGGTTTGGTGGTACTAGCAGGATTCACACAACTAAAATTGAAAGGCTTTCTGAAGACTTACCACTTATTATTGAAATCGTCGATGAGGTAGAAAAGATTGAGAAATTTCTTCCAACCGTAAATATGATATTTGAAGAGGCTAATTGCGGCGGGTTGGTTACAATCGAAAAGGCTGATGTGATTATTTATAAACCTGATAAGGCTAAATAAGCAAGACGCTAATACAAGTTTCGTTATTTAAGTATTAAATAAACCCCGCCTAGTATTACTAATATCCCACAAACTTTTTTTGTCCATTTTATTGCATTTGAAGTATCTGACCAGTTAAGATATTTTTGAACTTTTCCTGTAAAAGTTCCTGCTGCAACAATAACCGAACAATGACCTAATCCAAAAGCTAATAGAAATATAATTGCCAGTAAGTAATTTGTCTGGGAGGTTTCAAAAACTATTCCCAGTACCGGTGCCATATATGCAAATGTGCACGGGCCTAATGCTAAACCGAAGAGGAGTCCTAATACTAATGCCGCCAGCAGTCCTTTTGCTTTAGTGTCTTTTAGTCCGAAGTTCCAGTTGATGTTTATTAAGTCTAACAGATAAAATCCGACCAGGAAGAATATTCCTGCCACAAGATAATTTCCGATATCGCCAATGTCTCCAAGCATTCTGCCTAGATGCGCGGTTATAATTCCTATTAATGAAATTGTTATTAGTATGCCGGTTGCGAATACTAAGGAAATATTAAATGTTCTTCCGATAGATATTTTTCCTTGCGAAGTTATGAAACCCACCACAAGCGGAATACTTGCTAGATGACAAGGGGAAAGTAATATTGATAAGATTCCCCATGCGAATGATGCGGAAACAGCAATCCAAACTGAACCCGTCATTGCATCATATAAGGTAGTGAAAATAGAATCAATCATGTTTTGTATTTCGTTTTATGGTTTAAGTCCTTTTCCTAGCAGGAATTTATCGATTTCTTTTTCGGGATAAAATCCCTGGTGACGGAAAATTTCTTTTCCAGATTCATCAAGGAAAACTTGGGTGGGAATTAATTGTACTTTATACTGTGTGGCATATTTCTTTTGTTCGGGTTTCCAAACATCATAAAAAATAACTTTTATTTGTCCGCCGTATTTTGCCTCAATTGATTTCAGGACGGGCTGCATTTGTTTACATGGAATGCAGTTGACCGAACCTAATTCAATAAAAGTTATTTTTGGCTTCTGAGCATTTTGTCCGAATGAAAGAGAGCCTAATGAAATGAGCAATAATATTATATACGGGGAAATATGTTTCATACGGTAACCTCATTCAGCCACGATAATATTTGTTCATCCTTTGGAATTATACCGGTGCTTTTGATTTTTTCATTAATTACCAAACCGGGAGTCATCATAATTCTATATTTCATGATGTCTTCAATTTCTGAAACTTTTTCTACGGTTGCCTCGATTTTGTTTTTGTCAATTACATCTCTGACTTTTTGTTCGAGAGTGATGCACTTTTTGCAACCTGTTCCTAATACTTTTACTGTTACCATTTTAATATTCCTTATATAACTGATTTGATACTACTTTTTACTTAGATAATTATATTAAATAAGTATCCTACTATTATAATGCCGACTGCCACAACGCCCACAAATATTGCGATGAGTTGTATTTTAAGAACTTTTTTTAGAATAATTGTTTCGGGTAGTGAAAGCCCAATTACACTCATCATGAAAGCAAGCACTGTTCCGAGTGAAGCACCTTTTTCTATTAGTGCGTGAACAATTGGAATTATCCCTGCTGCATTTGAATACATAGGGACACCAATTATCACTGCAACCGGTACTGACCACCAGGCAGATTTACCCATCAACGATGCCATAAAATTTTCAGGGACATATCCATGAATACCCGCGCCGACAGCGATGCCGATTATTATGTAAAGCCAAACTTTGCTTACTATGTCTTTTACCGCATCAATACCGAATGAAATTCTTTCGGCGAACGAAATTCTTTCTTCTTCAATTTCTTCGCCACTTGCTTTTATTTCATAAACCCAAGGTTCTACAAATTTTTCTAATTTTAATCGTCCAATAATATAGCCTGAAAATATTGCTATAATTAATCCCGTTGCCATATACATTAGTGCGGTTTTCAAACCAAACAATCCGAATAACAGAATTAATGCAATTTCATTTATCATAGGTGCAGCAATCAGGAATGAGAATGTTACCCCGAGAGGAATGCCGCTTTCAACGAATCCTAGGAATAATGGAATAGCAGAACATGAACAGAAAGGAGTAACGATTCCGAGCAGACTTGCGAGTACATTGCCGACGAAAAGTTTTTTGCCGCCTAATATTTTTCGGGTTCTTTCGGGCGAAAAATATGTGCGGATTATTCCTATCACAAAAACAATGATTACAAGAAGAAGCAATACTTTTGGAACTTCAAATATAAAAAACCAAATTGAGTCAGTTAAGTGAGTATTTGGAGTTAGGTGGAGAATGGAATAAACGATTACATTAGTAATCCACCCCAAGTTGAGGTATAATACTAACCATAAACCAAATACTAATAGAAGAGTTAGTGTTTTCTTGGTAAACAGTTTTGGATAGAATTTTTGCTTCATTGCACTTCAATCTCGTTGTGAATATTCTGGGGTAGTTTCATGGGTTAACATTATCCGTTTTGAAATATTTTCTTTGAAGCCATAATGAAACATTGACTAGTCCTATTAATACAGGGACTTCAACAAGCGGACCGATGACCGCGGCAAATGCTTCCCCACTGTTGAGTCCAAAGACTGCAATGGCAACGGCAATTGCAAGTTCAAAGTTGTTACTTGCTGCCGTGAATGAGAGCGTGGCTGTTTTTGAATAATTCGCACCGATTTTTCTTCCCATATAAAATGATACGAAAAACATCACGATAAAATATATTACTAACGGTAGAGCGATTCTAAGAACATCGAAGGGGATTTTAACTATATATTCACCCTTCAGTGAAAACATTACGAATATCGTAAACAGAAGAGCAATTAAAGTAATGGGGCTGATTTTCGGAATAAACTTTTTCTCGTACCATTCTTTGTTTTTTAACTTAAGCGCAACAAACCTTGTTATCATACCTGCAATGAATGGGATTCCCAGGTAAATAAAAACACTCTTTGCTATTTGCCCAACTGTTATTGCGACAGTAAAAGTTTTTAGTCCCAACCATCCCGGTAAAACAGTTAAAAATACATACGCATAGATTGAGAAGAAGAGAACTTGAAAGATGGAGTTGAATGCAACTAATCCCGCCGCATATTCAGTATCACCTTTTGCAAGTTCATTCCATACAATAACCATTGCTATGCAGCGCGCTAAACCAATGAGTATTAACCCTGCCATATACTCTGGTTTGTCCGGAAGAAAAATAACTGCCAATGCAAACATGAAAACTGGTCCGATTACCCAATTCTGCACTAATGAAAGTGAAAGAATTTTTACATTCTTGAATACATCGCCAAGTTCTTCGTACTTCACTTTAGCAAGTGGAGGATACATCATTAATATTAATCCAATTGCAATCGGGATGTTAGTAGTTCCGGATTGGAAGGAATTCCAAAAGCCGACAACAGAAGGGAAAAGATAGCCCGAAAAAACGCCGATGAACATCGCGGCAAATATCCAGAGCGTTAAATATCTATCAAGGAAAGAAAGTTTTTTTGTTAAACCGCTCAAGATATAATCCCTTCTTTTATATTGTTAATATAAAATTCATAGAACCCCGTTTTTATTTCGTCGCGGATTCTGCGGAATGTGTTAAGAACATCATCTTCGCTGCCTTGTGCTTCTGCAGGGTCTTCAAAACCAATATGAATATGACTACCGACTTTACCTACAAATACCGGACATGTTTCTTTTGCGTTACCACAGACAGTAATTACAAAATCAAAAGGTTGTTCGATAAAAAGATTAACATCTTTAGGATAGTTATGCGAGATATTGATTCCGATTTCTTTCATTACCTGAATCGCAAGCAACGCTACTCTAGGGGCGGGGTGTGTGCCTGCCGAGAAAACTTCCAGATTTTCATCAAATGATTTTAGCAATCCCTCTGCCATTTGGCTCCGGCAGGAGTTGCCTGTGCAGAGAATTAGAATCCGTTTTTTCATAATATTACCTTTATTCGTTAATTCGTTATGTGCCGTTATAATCATTTTAAATATTATGCCTTGCAGACTATATTTCTACTGACGGTCTTGACCTTTACCCGGTCTTTTTCAATTACTTCTAATTCCCCAATCCAAAAATCCAGGGAAGTTAGTATTGCAATTATTCGCGAATCAGTTGACTTGTGATTGGGGGCATAATTAATCCACTTGCCGTTTCGCTCTTCAAAAATGAAGCCGTCCTTCTTCAGGATACTCAAGTGCTGTGAAACTGTGGAGTTTGCCAATGCAAGAACTTCAGTTATTTCGCAAACGCATAAAGGTTTTTGTGAAAGCATTTTTAGAATGCGTAGACGGTTTGTGTCGGATAGTGACTTAAAGATGTTGCTGTATTTTTTCATAAAGTATTTCGTTGTTTACCGAAATGTAATTGGTTCATGGTTAAGAAGCAAGTTAAATTATTGTTAAGCGTTTTCAAGCGGAGTTTGTTTGATTAATGGTGATATAGAACACATGAATGAAAAATATTTCAGAGAAACTATTTATTTTATTAAGATGTACTTAAAATTATTCCGTTTATTGTATAAATTGAGTTTAATGAATTAATTATTTAAAAGTTATTATGGTTGGTAAGGAATTAGGATGAGAGTTCTCAGTATAATGTTGTTGTTGGTAGTTGCTATGTCTTTTATTAGCATAGCTCAAAATGACCTTTCTATCATGAATGCAAGCAGAGTAGAAGCGGAGGCACAGGCCCATCGACAGAAGCCTGAACTGTTTGCTCCGAAAGATGAATTTGAAAAAAGCGGCCACTATGAAGCCAGAATCAGAGACGGAAATTTGCTTGTTGAAAAACTTCAGCGAAATGCCTTTGAACGGATGGTAAGAATTCGACAGACAAAAATCAGAGCAAGTGAAAATACGATAGAATTGAAACTCGATAGTCTTGGAGATTACAATGCTGACTATGAAGTCTTCCCGGTTGTAGTAAGTGGAATGGAAGGAAGTTTGAAGATAGCACAAAAGTATGCTAAAAGATTCAAGGAGAGAATGGGCGAAGTCAAAATTAAAGGGAGAATCAGACTTAATGATGATTTGATTGATATAAGACTTTATTCGATAGAGGCAATTGACCCAACTTCTAAACTAAGTTTCTCGGTGTTAGATTGGCTCGAGCCTGCTCCGATGGTTTTGGTTGAAGGCGGAACATTCCAAATGGGAAATAATTCAAGTGAGCCTGATGAAAACCCTAAACATTTAGTTGAACTTCCAAGCTTTTGGATTCAGAAGTATGAAGTTACTCAGCAAGAGTGGGAAAAGGTGATGGGTGAGAATCCAAGTAACTTTAAAGGCGCTAAGCATCCTGTTGAAAATGTAAATTGGAAAACCATACATAGTTATATTAAAATATTAAATGAAAAGACTAAGAAAAATTATCGACTACCTACCGAAGCCGAATGGGAGTATGCAGCTAGGGGCGGGAATAAGAGTAAGGGATATATTTATTCCGGAAGTGATAGCCTTGATGAAGTCGGTTGGTTTTTTGGAAATACAGTCGAAGAGCTTCACGATGTGGGACTTAAAAAATCTAATGAATTAGGAATTTTTGATATGTCCGGAAATGTGTGGGAGTGGTGTGAGGATACTTATTCAGAAGATTTTTATAAAACTAGTCCTAAAAAGTCACCTTTAAGCAACGCAAATATTCAATACCGTGTTTTGCGTGGCGGTTACTGGGGCAATTATGCAAATTGCTGCAGGGTTACTAACCGTTATTACAGCATTGATGACGGCTTAAATGGTAATCATGGATTCCGTTTGGTTTTAGATGCCGGCAAATAATATTTTATCAAACTACTGCAGGACATGATTATACTAGGCTCTAAAAGCGTCGTATAAATTTATTGGGGTTCTGCGGAATAGCTACATCCACATTGCGAGTGGACTTGTTTGGCGCGCTTTAATTCATATACCGTTAGTCAGATATTTTGTTTTTAATTTGAAGATGCATAAGTGCTAACTTAAGAATTATTGAATTGCTGATGGTTAAGAACATGAGAAAATATTATCCGGCAATATTAAACGAATTCACTTGCAATATCTAAAGTTGATTAGCGTCAAGCGACAATAATCAATCGAGGGTATTAAATAAGTAATTAAACCCCTCCCACAGTTTTACGAATTAGAATAATAATGAATAATATTATTTTCGATGGCATTAATACATATGGTATATTTGGATCAAATTCAATAACAGGAACCAATCCTTTAACATTATCTGGTTGGATAAATAGTGGTAC
>CAIWTC010000357.1 GCA_903915485.1 uncultured Ignavibacteriales bacterium
CATTTCCCTTATAGTTTAAATGTTATTATTTTTGGGTAAACCATAAATACTGGTAACGAGTCTGACTCAAAAGTATTCCTTCTCATTAACACACCAACCCGACTGCCTCGGGCAGGTTCATTGGTGTGATCGTATGTCATAAACAAAACTTCAAAAAACTGTTTTAACGGTTTAAATTCTTACGAGAGAACCTACCCGACCATTTTATAGCAGAGCAAATCCCCCATTCGATTTAACAACGCCGTAACATATTAAGCAGTCGCCTACAAAAACGGCGCAATCTCAAACGCTTGAAAGAAATCAAAACTCAATTTAGAAGTCAGGTAAAACGAATACTTCGAAGGTAAATCAAAATTATAAACTAACGCAATACTTGTTAACTGCCTTCCCTTCATAACCTCATTCTCAATGTGAAATCCCACTACTGCACTCCGGAAGAATTTTGTTTTGCCGAGCTCTTCAAATTTATTATATACTGTGCCCGCGTTCAAAGTTGTAAACGAAGCGAACCTTAATATCCAATATGTAAATTTCACCGGGTAGCGGGTCTCCCAATTAACAAGCATCATATCCCTTCCGCTGAAATAACTTTCCGCAAAACCCGGCAGACCATTTGTTTCTCCCAAAGTAACTGCGCGGTCATATCCGCTTGGCTGATTAACAGAAGCATAATTTATCAGTCTGATAGAACTCAAGAATTCCCGGCTAAAACGGTAGAAAGAATTCAGTTGAGTTAAGTTAATTGTATTGCAGGTTATACTATTCTGAAAATCAGTTCTGATATTGTGCTGAATGCCAAAGTAAAATCCACTGCCGTAAAATGATTGCTGAACATTCAGCATCAAGCGATAGTCAGCATATTCTTCGCCCCCGTGAATCTGCTTTGCTATTGCTGCCGTT
The DNA here is from genome assembly GCA_903915485.1 of uncultured Ignavibacteriales bacterium. GTDB lineage: Bacteria > Bacteroidota > Ignavibacteria > Ignavibacteriales > Ignavibacteriaceae > CAIYTF01. Next base: position 901 of record CAIWTC010000357.1, read on the forward strand.
ATATTAGTCCCGACGGGAATATCTTCATAGTCAGTAAGTCTATTCACTTTAGTTTCTTCGACATACTTTCTGTCAAGCAACTGAAAACCTGCAAACAGGAAGTTGTAATTTGAATTATAGTTGAAATACTTTGCTCCCCCATCTTCATTAGTCCATATATTATACGAACCTGCATTCAGGCGGATAATAGGTGTGCTTAATATTTTATACGATAAATACATATTAGAAATCCATTCATCATAATTTTGCAGCGACACAACCTTCCCCTGTTGAAAAGTAGGATAATGAACTTTTGCCTGCGAAGCATAAAAAGCAATACCCATATTTTGATTATCGGATAGGAATGGTTTTGAAATTTTGATTATACCTATGTTCTCGAAGGGTAGGGTTTTATATTCAACCGATGAATACCATCTTGTATTGAACAACTGCTTATCAATATAAATTACTGAATAGTTATCCTTCTTCCCTTCACCCGTTTGTCTGTCATAGCCCAGCGTTAAACTTTTAGCATAACCGAATAAATTTTCTTCGTCTATCCATAGTCCGATTTTTGATTTCTTAGTTTCACTAAAAGATATATTATATGTCCTTGAAATTTTTTCCGAAAGGTGCACTCTTGCAATAACAGAATCAGTGCGCATCGTGTCCAATTCAATTTTCACATTACGCAAAAACGGATAACTCCTGATTACTCTCTCCGATTCTCCCATATCTATGCGGTTCACGGAATCATTTTCAGCAAACAGCAGCATATGCTTCACCGTGCTCTCTTTTGTGGTCGTGTGGAAAAACTCCATCACATCATTTATAAATTTGAACTGTGTAAGATATTTATCTTTCAAACCAAGGTTTAAAACTTCAATTTTATTAACCTTGTAATACTTAAGAGAGTCTTGGGATTTACCTAAGGGGGCGAATAAAAGCAATGCTGAAAAAACTAAGAGAAGATTATTGCGGGGATTCAATTTCGTTTCCGGATATCATCTGAATAAAAATAGCAGTCATATTTACCCCGACGGTATTGATAGAGTGCGGTGCTCCTTTATAATAAATAAGCGATGACCGTTTTATTTGGTCGGGTTCTTTTTGGGTTTAGAGTTAATCACCTTACCGCTGGAAATTTCAAAAGTATAAGTTTGATTATCAACTGTGGTCAAAGTATATTTCTTAAAATCCGTGGAATATGATTTTACATCATTCTCAATAGTTAATTCCCACTTGTAATGTGAGACTGTACGCTGTAACTTTGTACTGTCTTTAACCAGTTCGGAAACCTTATATTCTTTTAATAATTTTTCTTTATTATAGAAGGCCAAGGCTAAGTCTGACCGTCCCGAAATATCTGAGGCCCACTTACCAAATCTAATTATATGCTTACCATCATTGCTTAGGAATACAGTTCTTGCAAACCAATTGGTTTTCCAAAGAAGTTTTTTCTGCAGGGAGTCCTTTGACGCGTAAACTTTACATGTGCCTTCAACACCAAAACTGCTGGAAGGAGTTAAGACTGCAAAATATTTTTTATTTGGAGAAAATGCTTTATACTTTTCGTTTGGTCTTTCTTTGTCCGCAAAAGCATTTACAAACAGCAAGAACATTAACGCGGTAAGGGTGAACCATTTCATCATAATACCCTTTAATTAGCGCGCGAACTTAGGCTGTTCAAGTGTGATGATAACTGATATTCTATGTGTATCAGGCAAACGGTCTTCTTCAGAAAGCGCGAACCTTGCGAATGAATAATCAATATTTAGTTTTGGAAGTTTTATTCCCGCGCCGATAGTTATCTGCTTAACATCGTTATATCCTGCACGGATTGCAAACACATTATTGTACATAGCCTCAAGTCCTAAGTGGGGGTCAAAACTTACAGGGCCGACATTAAATGATGAAGCAAATTTTCTATTCTCGAACCTGATGTCAAAATCAAGTGCAGGCGAAAGTCGTAGTGATTCAAACGGTTTGAAATAATACATTGAACCGATTTTTAAAGTCGGTGTAATCAATTCATTCCTGCCGGTGCTCCACGAAACTAAAGTTGTTGTAACATCCTGAAGTGAAACTCCAAGCGCAAGGTTTTCAGATGCTTTGTATAACATTCCCGCATCAAAACCAATTCCGAATGCACTAAACTCTGCAATGCTTCTTCTGATAACTTTTACATTCACACCGAAAGACATATCCTCTGACTGCTGCTTTGCAACAGAAAAATATAAAGCCCAATCCTGATTATTAAACTCTTTAACTTTTGAAGGGTCTATTCTTGCGTTCTCATTATAAATATCATAGATAACATTTCCGGTGACTTTATCCACAAGCGCATTTCTTGTATCCGGAATTCCGTCAACACCTAGACGCATTATCGAAAGCGCAACAGTATAATCTTTTCCATATGGAATTGCAACAGCACCGTAATTATAATTCACAAGATTCCCGAACCGCTCATCGTGCATAAGTCCAATCTGCGGGAAATTAATCTGAGCCAAACCTGCCGGATTATAATAAGCACCCGTGACATCATTCGACAATGCGGTAAATGCCCCGCCCATACCTGCCGGACGGCCGCCTACGCCAATCGCCAAAAACTCACCCGCATACTTTGCGGCGACTGTCTGTGCATACGCGTTTACTGATACTAATACTGTTAAAACAAAAATTATTCGCTTAATCATCATGAATATTATTATTTAATAAATGAAAAATAAAGATTGATATAAAATACTTATAAATCAAGTCGAAATTATAGAGGGGGCAATTTCAGCACTCTCTGATATTTCGGGACTCTTAACTACTTCTACCGGAGGTGTAACTTGAATTACCGGACGGGTGCCTTGCTTAAGAATCACTCCCCGCCATCCGTATTGACCTCTCTTTTTGTTGAATTCCTTTACCGCAATTCCTTCAACATAACTCCCTGCCATAAATTCTTTCAGCACATCGGGTGGGACATATACATCCGTAACAAATCCAAAAGATGCAGCACCGGGTTTACTCTGAATTTTCAACTCACCCTTAATACTTCTGATGAAAGTATCGGGAGGAAGCTGTGTTCCTGAATCTAAAGTCAGAGCTTCATATCTTTTCTGTCCGCTGATTATAACTTCCTGAGCCGTTACCTGCACCAAGTCGCCTACTGCAAAAGCAATTTCATTTTCTGACTTGCCGTATTTATAGAGAGCAACTTTATCAAGGTCAAACTGTACAAACACACCTTTTGTATTTTCAAATGATGCTGTAACTATTCCAGGCTTAGGAGCCGAGTCTGCCGCCAGTTGCTGATTCGCAAGCGGAAGTTGTAAAAAATAAAATGCGAGAATATTTCCGCACTGCTTTGTTTCTTCATACCAAGGCGCAGCGACAATATCCGCGATACAATTTGAAACTTTAGCACCTGTTTCTTTCCCTATCAAAATAATTGTCTCTACTTCGGTTTTGCATTCAGCATAATATCCAAGCTCATTTAACAGCATCGCCATATCAACGCGGATATTAAGAAGCAGTGTTGACTCAGTCGGGAATGAAAGCGCCTTTGCCAAACATGCTAAATAAATTTTCTTATCAGTGTTCTTAAAAGTTTCACCGTAAAGCGCCCACACCCAAAACTGATTTTTAAAACGAGTCAGCAGTTCTTTAATATATATGCTTGCTCTCTCGACTTTATTTAGCTTAAGGAGAAGTTTTGCATGATAATAACATATCCAATAATTTTCAGAAAATTTCTTTGCATACTTTTCAAACGAATCATAGAGCCATGTATCATCTTCAAGACATTTTCCTGATTCAATCACTCTTGCAAGCCGCAAGAATATTGTTTCTGCAAGCGGGGTAATTTTTCTTCCGTCTTTTGAATAGTGCTGAAAATCAGATTCCTGCAAAAAGTCAAAACCAAATTGACGCACAAACGAAATGAACCAGTCCCCCTGCTCAACCGAAAGTTTTGCTGAGATAGACATTATCGCCGAGTGGATCTGCGAAGGCCGTTCGATGTTAAGAGATGCATAACGATTAAGGATTTCGGGAATTGCTTTGGTATAATGCCGCTTGGAATATTCATCGCAGGAGATTGCTTTTAATGTGTGGAAATAGTCCCATCCAAGCGTACTGCAGAATTTTTCCTGTTCAAGGTTCTGTGCTTCCATACCGCGAAGATAAACAATTGCATTAGGGATATCGAACCGCTCTAGATAATATTTCGCAGCATAGTTATAAGAATTAAATAGAGATTCTTTTGCTTCGATATTTTCGGAATCATCAGCTAAAGTTCCCTGTAGTTTCTTTATACCTTCTAAAATTTTAACTATGTCGCTATTTTGCAGTTCTGCAAATTCGGGCATTAAGGAAATCCTTGAGAATTTTTAATAAAAATATTGGTTTAATTGGATAAGATAAGAAAAATTAGTGAGAAATATTGTTGAAATTAAGCACTAATTTCGTCGTTTCAGAGGCATGATGTGTTCACCGATACTCAAATAGGTACATTAACAACCATCTGAACTTTTACTGTCTTCCCTTTGTCTTTTCCCGCTTTAAATTTGGATTTTTTAACTACGGTTAAAACCGCCGAATCGATTTCGGGATTAAATCCTTTAGTAATCTGCGCTCTTCTGACATTTCCGTCCTCATCAATAAAACAATGAATATATACACTACCCTTGATGCCGGATAGCGAAGCAGGAATTTTCACTTTGGACTGAATTGCAGATATACCGCCGTACGGCTCGGGCATTGCATCAACCGCCACACGGTACACATTATCTTCAGTAGATTCTTTGTTCCCCGTACCTATTCCGTATCCTTCACCGCTTCCGCCTGTTTTGATTTTAGAATCATTATCCCCATTCTTAAATCCTTCTGTGGAACCACCTTTACTCTCGGTTGTTTTGCCGGTTTCCTTGACTGTTTTCTTCTCATCGGCAGCAGGTTTCAGCTTCTCATCTTTTTTATTAGATGACTTAACTTCCTTAGGCGGGTTTTCCTTGAATGCTTCTTTACTTATCTTTTCAAATTGTGAATTTAGCAGTACCCCGACCTCAACACTTTCCGGAATACTTTGATATCCGTGTTGAATAACAAAAAACACCGCCCATAAAAACAACAAATGCGCTAAGACCGCAACTATCCACGATCTTATCGCATTTATATTTATTTTTAATTTCTCTAACATTATTCAGCTACCCAATGATAATCACTGAGCCTTGTTCTCATTTTCTACCTTGGTAGTTGCAATTAATATCTTCTGTGTACCTGAAGTTTTCAGCAAGTCCAGCAAATGAATAAAGTTTCCGTGAACCACACTTTTATCAGCTTTAACAATTACATCAGATGTTTGATGAGTTACAAATGCAGCCTTCACATTGGCAATTAAATCTTCAGGAGCAATTACTTTTCCTTCGATTACTATTTCATTCTTTTCGGTTAGATAAACTTCAACGCCTTTATTGACCTGAGCCTCTGCTGCAGCGGCTTTAGGCAGTTTCACCTGAAACGCACCCGATATAAGGAAAGGACTCGTAATCATAAAAATGATAAGTAGTACTAATATAACATCAGTAAACGGAGTTATGTTTATCTCGGAAAATTCCTGCTCATCGAGCCTGTAGCGTCTGCGTCCCATGTTAGCTCCGTTTTTGTTTCAGCGCAAACACAAGTTCACGAATGTGACCGTCAAAAACGGGCATGCTTCTTTTTAATCTTTTTGTGAAGTAATTATAAAACATTACAGAGGGTATCGCCACAAACAAACCTGCAGCAGTTGCAACCAAGGCTTCTGCGATTCCGCTGATTACATGTCCGTAATTACCGGAATCCTGAAGTGACAGCGCGCCGAATGCTTTTATGATTCCTATAACCGTTCCAAACAATCCGATGAATGGCGTGATACTTCCGAGTGTTGCGTGAATTCCTAAACCTTTTTCATAATCGACTAATTCGTTATCAAGCTTGTTGTAAGCTGATTCCAGTAACTCTTCGCTTGTTTGTTCTCTGTGAATTATTATTGCCTGATACACAGAAATCAACGGGTTAGAAACAGCAAAACCAAATTTCGTCATCTTCACTTTGGATAAGTAGTCAAGCCCGGATTGAACTCCATCCTGTTTTAATGCGTCAAATAATTCTTTATGGTTCTTCTCCATCTGTTTTCTCTTGATACCGGTAAATTGAATATATTTTTCTATTGCAACTTTAAGAGAAAGTATTGAACATGCTATCAAAATATACACTGTAAAACCGCCATGTTCGAGCAGTTTAGCTATCGAGTCAAATTGCATTAATTAAACCTTTCACAAATTAAAAATTCTTATTCTAAAATAAACATTTTTCCGGGTAACTGCTTAACAATTCCCTTAAATTCTAACTGAAGTAAATTTACCAGACAGTCAGAAACTGAAAAACTTGTCATATGAGCTATATTATCTATTGAAATAGCCTGCTCACTTAGGCACTTCACTATTTTTTGTTCAAATAAATTCAGGTTATGATGAACCTTAGGCGCTTCCTTTGCTTTGCCTTGCATCATCGGCACATCGCCAAAGTCTTCTAATATATCAGAAACTTTGCTAACTAGCTTTGCTTCGGATTTTTTGATAATCAAATTTCCGCCTTCAGCGCCGGCATAGAATACAGAACCTGGCACTGCATACACTTCCCTGTTTTGGTCTATTGCGTATCGTGCTGTAATCAAAGCGCCGCCTGAAACTTTTGTCTCAACAATCAAAACACCCCTTGATAACCCTGATATAATTCTGTTCCTTTTCGGAAAATTTCCGGCATCAGGCTTAGTTCCTATGGGGTACTCGGTAATCACCGCACCGTTTTTTACAATTGCATCTGCAAGCTTTTTATTTTCTGCGGGATAAACTTTATCAAGACCGCTTCCAAGAACGGCAATAGTTCTTCCGCCTGCTTTCAATGCACCTATATGCGCCGCGGTATCAATCCCCCTTGCAAGGCCGCTGACAACAGTCCATCCGGATTTTACTAATTCTTTTGAAAAAAATTCTGCGCTCTGTTTACCATAAGGCGAAGGCTGACGCGTTCCTACAACCCCGATGCTGTTTTCATCTTCCTTAATTATATTACCGAGAATGTAAAGAGCAATTGGTGGGTCGTAAATTTTCTTTAGCCTGGCAGGATATTCTTCATCCCATATCATCACACATCTTCCGCCAAGTTCAAACAATGTGTTCGATTCTTTGGTGATGCGTTTCTTTAAGTCCTGACTAATCTTGTCCGCACCGTGAATTCTCGAAGCAAGCTCCGGAGAGATTCCTTCAACGAGTGTTAATTCTTTTAGTGATGCTGAAAATATTGCAGGGAATGATGTAAAATATTTATAAAGGTTTTTAATTTTGACAACCCCGATGCCTTCAATTTCAGAGAGGAGCCGGAAGAAAAAATAGCTTTCCTCGCTTAAGCCTTCCTTATTCCCGGTTAAAACTTCAGTATTCACGCGCAGCTGATTTGGTCTACAATTGCCACAATTATGGAGTGAACAGGAGCGTTTTTATGTCCCAATATTTGAGCCACGGCATCGCCTTCCTGGGTGACTAAAACAGTATCTCCTATTCCTGAATTTATCAGGTCAATAGCAACAACATCCTGCTTTCCCATAAAATTTCCTTCTAAGTCCACAACACGGATAATCATCAGTTTATGATTCTTTAGATATGCATTTTTTTGAGTTGCAACAATGTTTCCTCTGACTTTAGCAAGTAACAATTTTTATTGTTCCTTTTGCTCGGTGCTTTCTGCGGGGCTTTTCTTTTTTGAATATAGAATTGCCATTGGAAAAATAACCACATAAGTTACCACGAGAAGAATCGGGGCCACAACAAGTGATGCGCCGCTATTCCAAGGTGGAACTGATGAAAGGAAAAATCCTAAAAGCGACAATACAATTCCTACTCCAAACAATATAAAGTTTAAGTTTTTCCAGTAGTATGTAAAAGGAGCCGTGAGCGACTGCATGGCAGCGCCTTTAGATGATTTTTTAACTATTTTTTTTGCTTGTACAGTTGCCATTTTAATATCTCAAATAAGTCTTCAAAAAATAAAAGCCCAGTGCTGGGGGGGACACTGGGCCGCTGTTGTTAGTTTACAGGTCAGGGGAGAAACCTGCAAACGAGGCAATACAAACTTACAACTTTTTTGATATCCTGTCAAGACCTTTTTAAAGTATTTTTTATTATGTAATATTTTTTGAATGTATAAAAAAAAGCCCGGCGTTGGGGAGAACACCGGGCTGCTGTTGTTAGTTTACAGGTCAGGGGAGAAACCTGCAAACGAGGCAATACTAACTTAATGTATTATTGTATTTCTGTCAATACCATTATAGAGTGTTTTGTTATTTATGGGGATTTTTTAGAGTATAAAAAAAGCCCGGCGTTGGGGAGAACACCGGGCCGCTGTTGTTAGTTTACAGGTCAGGGGAGAAACCTGCAAACGAGGCAATACAAACTTACAA
>CAIWTC010000358.1 GCA_903915485.1 uncultured Ignavibacteriales bacterium
GTCAGATATCACCGACTTAAAGGGACTGATATTATGTTTGTTTGCGGTTCTGATGAGCATGGAGCACCTATAACCATTTCTGCAGATAAAGAGGGTGTAACGCCTCAGGTGATTATCGACCGATATCATTCTCAAAACAGTTCGGCGTTCGAAAAATTTGGGATGAGTTTTGATATTTATTCCAGGACGAGTTATCCTATACATTATACAACTGCCCAAGAATTTTTCTTAAATTATTATCAACGCGGACTTCTTAAAACAAAATCATCGTTACAGTTCTACGATGAAAAAGTTAAAATGTTTTTGCCTGATAGATATGTTGAAGGTACCTGCCCAAAGTGTGGTAACGAAAGTGCTAGAAGTGATGAGTGTGAAAATTGCGGCTCTTTGTATGACCCGTCAGAGTTGAAATCTCCGGTTAGTAAAATATCAGGTGAATCTCCTAAACTTAAGGAAACATCACATTGGTATTTCCCGCTTGGAGATTATGAAGAAAGACTCAAAAAATATATTCTTGATGCTGATGAAGAATTTGGCTGGAAAGAAAATGTATTACAGTATTGCAAAGGCTGGTTTCATGATGGTTTAATGGATAGAGCAGTGACAAGAGATTTGGATTGGGGGGTTCCTGTTCCCATCGACGGTGCTGAAGGGAAGTCCTTATATGTTTGGTTCGAGGCTGTTTTGGGATATATTTCTGCATTAAAAGTTTATTCTGAATCAAAAGGTAATCCTGAACTTTGGCGCTCTTATTGGCAAAATGAAGATACTAGGTATATTGCTTTCATTGGTAAGGATAATGTGGTTTTCCATTGTATTGTTTTCCCTGCAATGTTGATGGCCTGGAATGACGGCAACAAAGATAAATATGTTCTTCCTGAAAATGTACCGGCGAATGAATTCTTAAACTTTGAAGGTAAGAAATTTTCTAAGAGCAGAAATTGGGGAATTGATGTCGGAGATTTCCTCGAAATGTTTGATGCTGATTCACTAAGATATTGTTTAGCTTCTAATTTGCCTGAACTTAGAGATACTGATTTTTATTGGAAAGAATTTCAGGCCAGATATAATAATGAACTTGCGGATAACCTCGGAAATTTTGTAAATAGAACAATGACATTTGTTGCAAAACATTTCGAAAGTAAACTTCCTCCGCTTTATAATTTGCTTGACCGTGATTCCGCTATGCTGAATCAGATTGAAGAAAGCCCGAAAATTATTGGTCAATTAATTGAAAGATATAAAATTAAAGAGGCAGTTCAGGAAATGATGAACCTTGCTCGTGCAGGTAATAAATATTTTAATGATTCTGAACCATGGAAAACAGTAAAGAGTGATAAAGAACAGTGTTCTACAACACTTAATATATGTTTGCAGACAATTTATACTCTTGCAGAAGTAATGTCACCTGTTCTTCCGTTTACTTCTGAAAAAATTATGAATATACTAAATGCTAAATTAGGAAATTGGGATTCATGCGGAAAACTAAGTCTCGAAGAAGGACATCAGCTTGGGGCTTCTGAAATACTGTTTAAGAAAATTGAAGATGATGTAATTCAGAAACTGACAGATGGTTTGCAGGATGCAGATGTTGCTGCTGAAGAAGTTAAACCGGAAAATGTTTCTTTCGATGAATTTAAGAAAGTTAAGATTATCGTAGCTAAAGTATTGGAAGCATCGAATGTTCCCAAAAGCGATAAGTTACTTAAACTTCAAGTTTCAACAGGCACTTCAACAAGGCAAATATTAGCAGGGATTGCAAAAAGTTATACCCCTGAATCATTGATTGGAAAGCACATCCTTATCGCGGGGAATCTTTTGCCTGCAAAAATTATGGGACTTGAATCAAACGGAATGGTACTAGCTCTTGAAATATCAAAAAACAAAGTGAAAATTGTTGAGGTAGGTGAAGAAATAAAACCGGGAACAATTCTTGGATAATCAATTTCACCAAAATTGATTTATGCAAATAAACAAAACCTCTCAAGAAATATGAGAAATACATTTACATTGAAGTATAGGGAGATTGTGGTTTCTTCTGCATATCCTGTTTTTAGCTTATCCTCGGGAATATTATTTCTGTTGATTGTATTCTCGCTATGCAATTCACTATATGCGCAGGATAAAAAATTCCAAGTAGTCAGGCTGAAGTTTGACGGCGGCTCAGACTGGTACAATGACCCTTCATCAGATATAAACTTAATGAAGTTCCTTAAATCTGATCTGAACCTTGATGTTAAGCCGGTATATAAATTTGTTGATATTTCAAGTGATGAAATATTTGCATACCCGTTTATTTTCATGACCGGTCATGGTAATGTAAGTTTTTCAAATAATGATGCCCTTAGACTAAAGACTTACCTTGAAAGTGGCGGTTTCCTATACATTGACGATGACTATGGTTTGGATA
>CAIWTC010000359.1 GCA_903915485.1 uncultured Ignavibacteriales bacterium
CATTGATTTTGCATCAAAACATAAAATTGACGGGGTGCTCGTTGAAGGATGGAATATTGGATGGGAAGATTGGTACGGGAATAACAAAGAAGAAGTTTTTGATTTTGTAACTCCATATCCTGACTTCGATGTTGAAAAACTTCAGAGATATGCTGAATCAAAAAATGTAAAACTGATAATGCATCATGAAACTTCGGCATCTGCTACAAATTATGAACGAAGAATGGACACTGCCTTCAAGTTTATGAAGGCACACGGTTATAACTCTGTTAAGACCGGCTATGTAGGCAGAATAATTCCGCGAGGAGAACATCACGATGGACAGTGGATGGTCAATCATTACCTTCGTGTAGCTCAAAAGGCGTCAGATTATAAAATTATGGTTGATGCCCACGAACCTGTGCGGCCGACGGGACTTTCACGCACCTACCCTAATTGGATTGCTTCTGAAGCGGCAAGGGGAAATGAATTTAATGCGTGGAGTGAAGGTAATTTACCGGAGCACGAAACTATTCTCCCATTCACAAGACTGCTCGGCGGGCCTATGGATTATACACCCGGAATTTTTCAAATCAAATTAGATTACTACTCACCAGGTAAAAAAGAATTTGTGCACACAACACTTGCAAAGCAACTGGCACTGTATATAACAATGTATAGCCCTATTCAAATGGCCGCTGACCTTCCTGAAAATTATGAAAAATTTCCGGATGCATTTAAGTTCATCGAAGATGTTGCGGTTGATTGGGGTGATACAAAAATCCTTGAAGCAGAGCCTGGCGATTTCTTGACAATTGCACGCAAAGAAAAGAACAGTTCAAACTGGTTCATTGGAGCGATAACAGATGAAAACAAACGAACCGTAAATATCAAACTTGACTTTCTTGATTCAGACAAAACATACACCGCAATTGTATATTCTGACGGAGACGATGCTCATTACCAAAGCAATCCGATGGAATATAAAGTATATAAATTAAATGAATTGACAAATAAATCTAATGTTTCCATTCCCCTTGCCTGCGGTGGCGGTGCGGCAATATCGATAAAGGAAGTTGAGTAAGAATCTGCGGTCAATAAATCACTCGCTCAAGTTGCTATTTTTGCTCAAAACAAGTCCAATCCTAGTTGGATATCTAATCTGAGAATTTAAATATTTTGCGTATCTTGCAAATCAGATTTTGTATAAATGGTAAAATAATAAGTTTTGCACATTCAGCAAGATCGCTGATGTTGAAAGATGAATTTTTAATAGAGTGATATGTTTTTGAAATATAGGATAAATTTTTAATGCCAAAATTTATTAGAGTTGAGGAAATTGGCGAGGGTATGGTATTGGCCTCGCCTGTTACAAATAAGTTTAATCAAACCCTACTAGGGCCCGGAACGCTACTTACCGCAAAGCATAAGTCTTTGCTGAAGACATGGGGTGTTCAAATGTTGGCCATCATTTCCGAAGAAACTTCTAATGAAGAAGTCGATACCTCAGTGACCCAGTTCCTAACCGATGATGCAAAACGGCAGCTAGATTTAAGACTAGGCTGGCAGCCGGAGAATCCTTTTGAACAGGACCTTTATAACATGGCACTCAAACAAATTTTAGACACTCATAGATTACCGGAAACAGAATAGAATGGTGGATGTCGATAAAATACTCAACTCGGTTGAAAGTCTTTCAACCTTACCAACAATATACTCAACCATATCTCAGGCAATGGAGAACCCGCGGACATCAGCGGCAAAAATTGCAGAGATAATAGCAACAGACCAAGTTTCGGCGCTAAAGGTTTTGAAAGTAGCAAACTCTCCTCATTTTGGTTTTCGCGGTCGAATAAGCACCATCTCAGATGCGATTTTCTATTTAGGATTTAGTGAAGTAAAAAATATTGTTTTCGCACTTTCAATAATAAATTCATTCTCAAAAACTACCGCCTCAAGCATTTTCAAACCAAAGGATTTTTGGGCACATTCTATCGCAGTAGGAATAGCAACCAGGTTTATTGGAATAGCATGTGGTGCCAGTAATTTGGAGAATTATTTCTTAGGTGGAATTCTTCACGATATCGGTAAGTTGGTGTTTTTTCAATATGCAAAAAA
>CAIWTC010000360.1 GCA_903915485.1 uncultured Ignavibacteriales bacterium
AAGCCTTATGGTTACTCAGTTTGGGTGAAAGAATAATTTAGCAAATGAGAATTAAATACGAAACTGTCATCGGGTTGGAAATCCATGCCCAGCTATTAACCGAGACAAAAATATTTTGCGGCTGCTCTACTAAATTTGGTTCCGAACCGAATTCAAATATTTGTCCAATCTGCTTAGGTCACCCCGGTGTGCTGCCGAAACTAAATTATAAGGTTGTTGAATTTGCAGTAAAGATGGGTTTGGCGACAAACTGCTCAATCCGCAAAGATTCAGTTTTAGCAAGAAAAAATTATTTTTATCCTGACTTGCCTAAAGGTTATCAGATTTCACAATTCGATAAACCTATTTGTGAAAATGGGTATATAATAGTATATCCTAAAGGGCTCGCCCCAAAAAAAATAAGAATAACCAGAATTCATATTGAAGAAGATGCGGGGAAATCAATTCATGATAGAGGCAACGATACATTTATTGATGTCAACCGTTGTGGTGTTCCCCTTATCGAAATTGTTTCAGAACCTGATATTTCTACTGCTGAAGAAGCGACTTTATACTTGGCGAAAATTCGTCAGTTAGTTCGCTACTTGGGCATTTGCGACGCTAATATGGAAGAGGGATCGCTCAGGTGTGATGCTAACATTTCTATTCGTCCCGAAGGACAAAAAGAACTCGGAACAAAATCAGAAATTAAGAATATGAATTCGTTCCGCAATGTCGAGCGGGCGATTGCATATGAAGTGCAGCGTCAAACAGAAGTGCTAGAAGATGGCGGAAGAATAATTCAGCAAACTTTACTGTGGGATGCGGATGCAAATGAAGCGCACCCAATGAGAAATAAAGAAGATGCGCATGATTACCGATATTTCCCTGATCCTGACTTGGAACCAATAATTATATCAGACAGTCTAATTGATGAAATAAAGCAAAGTATTCCTGAACTTCCTGAAACAAAACGGGAGAGATTTATAACTTCTTATGGATTGCCTGAATTTGATGCGGATAATTTGACGCAGGATAAACTGACCTCTGAGTATTTTGAGAATACAGCCAAATTTGTTTCGGATGCAAAACTTGCCAGCAATTGGGTTATGGTTGAAGTGCAGAGAGTTCTGAATGAAAAGAAACTTTCTATTTCTGAATTTTCAATCTCACCCGAACGATTAGGTAAGATGATTAGCATGATTGAAAAAAATGTTATCAGCGGAAAGATAGCAAAAGATGTTTTTGCATTCATGCTTGAAGATGAGAAAGATGCTGAACAGATAGTGAAAGAAAAAAACCTCGTTCAAATTACGGACGATGGTTTTATAAAAACTTTAATTGCTCAGTTGATTGAAAAATTCCCGGATGAACTGCAGCAATACCGTGAAGGTAAAGAGAAGGTGTTTGGCTTTTTTGTCGGTCAGGTGATGAAGGAATCCAAAGGCAAAGCTAGTCCGCAGATAGTCAACACGCTATTAAAAGAAATGCTAAAGTAATAAAATTAGAAATTAAGACGAAGAATATATTAAATGAAATTCAATAAAGAATTAATCAAAACGAAATTAAAGAAATTTGTAGGAATAAAAACTGAAGAAGAGATTAATGAAAATAAAACTCCTAAGGAGAAATTTATTGATTTCGTTAAATCTTTTGGCTCGGCGCTGCTTGCTGCTTTGGTGATAATAACATTCGTCGTGCAGAATACAAGAATACCTACTCCTTCTATGGACGAAACAATTAAGGTTGGGGATTTCGTATTAGTTAATAAGTTTATTTTTGGCAGTTCTTCGCCAAAGTACATTCCGTTTACTCAAGTTGCACTGCCAAGTTTTACCCTTCCTTCAGTCCGCGAACCAAGACACGGTGATATTGTTGTATTTGAATTCCCGGGGAACCGTGACAACTTGAAGGCCGACGAAGTGAATGTGAATTATGTAAAGAGGTGCATTTGTTTACCCGGAGACACAATAGAAATTAAAAATAAAGTTGTTTTCGTCAATGGTAAACAGGCTTGGATTCCTCCCCATATTCAATATGACCCAAGTTGCCTTCCTAAAGGTATAAGCACACCCGATATATTTCCTTCGGGTAAGACCTGGAACAAAGATAATTTTGGTCCGCTGGTCGTTCCTAAAAAAGGTGATGTAATTCCACTTACTAAGTTTAATATTGAAGAGTGGCGCACTATAATTGACAGAGAACATGGAGCGATAGTCGTTAATGATGACGGGGGAAAAATTACGATTAACGGAGTTGCGGCAAGTTCTTATACTATAAAAAAAGATTACTACTTTATGATGGGCGATAACCGCGATAATAGTTTTGATAGCAGATTCTGGGGTTTTGTTCCCCGCGATATGATTGTTGGTGAAGCTTTTATGACATTGTTCTCATGGGACAACACAATTCCTTTTTCGCAACCTATAGATTTATTACTCTCTATTCGTCCCGAACGAATATTGAAATTGCTGCACTAGTTGCAAGCAACATTAAACTTATTGGTTTGTTTTTCCCGAAAAAATTAACTACACTTTAAGTTTAGAATTTATAAAGCATTAAAGTGATACCGCTAACCGATAGTTTTAACCGAGTGCATGATTACTTGCGGGTTTCCTTAACCGATAAGTGCAACCTCAAGTGCATTTATTGCGCTCCAATATATACTGCAGTTAAAAAACTAAACTCCAAACAAATATTAAGCTACGAAGAACTGCTTAGG
>CAIWTC010000361.1 GCA_903915485.1 uncultured Ignavibacteriales bacterium
ATAAATTGCCGTGAGTTACTATTAAGGAATAATTAGTTTTATGAAATATTTTTTTATTGCTGTTGTTTTATGTGTTGCAGTCAACGCACAGTCTCAAGGAGATGTTAAAGTTCCTTTATGGGCAAGCAATTACCTCGAGGGGAAATCAATTCCTATCGACACTATATATTATTATGGTGTTGGCTCATCCACAACATCCTTCGAAGATGCTGACAAAAGTGCCTTTGCTGACTTTGCAACGCAGATCAGCACTCAAGTATCCAAGACTATAAAAACAGTTATTGAAGAAAAGTCAGGAAACTTAACCGAGCAAACAAATGTAACTTCACAGCAAGTTACAGATGTTCTCCTAAAAGGGATGAAAATAACCGAAAGGTATACCGATAACAGCACGCCACAATTCTTAAGTCTAATTAAGGTTATGAAAGAAGATTACTACAATATTGTTAGAAATGAAACAAGACTGCAGTTAGAGAATGAACTGGCTTCCAGCAAACTAAATACGGTAAGACATGAGATTGACGCTGAAAAGAAAAGGGAGGCAGACTACACGGTGGCGAAAGAACAGGCTGACTTGCTTTCCAAAGAAAAGCAGGAAACCGAAGCTTTGAAAAATGAAATAGAAGTGAAGAGAATTGAGAGCGACCGTATAGCAACGAAAGAGACGGCCGACAGAGAGTTAGCAATTGCAAAACAGAAACTCGAAGTTGAAAACCTCAAAAAAGAACTCGAGATGAAACGCATTGAAAGCATAAAAATAGAATTGATGAAAGTACAGTTCAAAGATTTTTTTGGAGTTAATTTCCCAAGCGAACTTATCGATGTTGAAACTGCAAATACAAGAGACGGCAGCACACTGTCCGCAGCATCAAATATATTTCCATTCGGCTTTTCTAAACTAGGTTATTCAATCGGCGGTCAGTTTGTTGAATTAAAAATCAAAGGTATGTTTGAACTGAAAGATTTCAAATATTATACTGCTGCATTCAAGTTCAAAGTTTTGTCCAAAAGCGGTGATATAAACAAAATCTCCCTCTCCTTGGGGGCCACTGCTTCAATGAAATCACAAAAAGTAAAAAATATAGCTATTAAAAATTTAGTTTACTCCCCCGCTGTATTCGGTAGTATTATGTTCCCCGAATACTTGAATTCCATTGTTTCAGTACAAGCAGATAAAATGCAAGTAGGGTTAGGGATTATTTCGTATCCATTTTTTGAGTCTATGAAATCCTCGTTTGCACTAATCGCCGAGGGCAGATTTATTATCGATGATAATATCAAAGATGCGGATGAAGCATCGTTCATCTTTCAACCGGGTATTCAATTTCAAGCATCAGAGAACTTTCTAACTAAGCTTAGTTTTCAAAAAAACAAGAACCGGGTGATTGAGTTGTTATATTCTTTCAGATAGATATGCGGTAAATCACAAATAAGCCCTTTGAATTGATAAAATAAGTGTGTAAATTCTTCGAAACACACTTTTATTTTTTAATGTTTGGAGCTCGATATGAATACTAAAAAGTTCCGCGCACCTTTCAAGAAGGCGTTGTCTCTTTCCGATTACCCTACTGATTATACGGGTGACTTCAAAAGTAAAGAAGAAGCAGAGGAGGAGTTAAAAAAGAATATTGAAAAGATGGCCATGCTGCAGGACAAACTTTATGCTCATGACAAATACGCCCTCCTTATAATCTTTCAAGCAATGGATGCGGCGGGCAAAGATGGTGCTATCAAGCATGTTATGTCCGGACTTAATCCCCAAGGCACACAAGTCTTCAGTTTTAAGCAACCATCAGCAGAAGAACTTGACCATGACTACTTATGGCGCATCAATAAATCGCTTCCCGAAAGAGGACGCATCGGCATCTTCAACCGCTCGCATTATGAAGAACTCTTAGTTGTTCGAGTGCATAATTATCTTGAAGCCGAAAAACTTCCACCGGATGTAACCACAAAAGATATTTGGAAAAACCGCTTCCGTCAGTTTTGCGACTACGAGCGCTATCTTCACGAAAACGGAATTCGTACCGTAAAATTCTTTTTGCATGTTTCCAAAGAGGAGCAGAAAAGAAGATTCCTTAAAAGACTAGATGACCCTGCAAGAAACTGGAAATTCTCTTCTTCTGATTTAGCGGAAAGAGGTCATTGGGATGATTATCAAAAAGCTTATGAGGATGCTATTGCACATACAAGTTCAGCTTACGGGCCTTGGTATATTGTTCCCGCTGACAAGAAGTGGTTTGCAAGACTGCTTATATCAACAGTGATAGTTCGGGCATTAGAAAAAATGAAACCTGAGTACCCTGTACTTAACGAAGCAAAGATGCAAAACCTGGAGTCATACAGGGAACAGTTAATGGGCGAAGAATAATCAATCTTAAAGATTATTCGGTGAGATAAAAGTTCTTACAAAAAATTCCCATTTATCTTTTTAGGGATAAATGGGAATTTCTATTTTAGACTAATTTAGTTACTATTTCATATTTACAAATTGAGTAGGGAATGATAACTCAGCATCCCTGACCAATTTAATTACTGCCTGCAAGTCATCAAGTTTAGGACTTATTACTCTCACCTGCTCATCTTGAATCTGCGCACTTACTTTCAGCTTAGAGTCTTTTATCAACTTAGTAAGAAGTTTTGAGTTTTCTTTTTCAATTCCAACAATCAAACTTATTTTTTGTCTAAGATGCCCGCCGCTACCGGTTTCAGGATCATCATATTTCAACGACTTAATTGAAATTCCGCGTTTGATAAATTTACTCTGAAGAATATCTATGCTCTGCTTTCTGGCATAATCATCCTTAGTATTGATTAACAAATTTTTATCTTTTTTGTTCAGCTCAATAGTTGTCTTGGAGTCTTTCAAATCATAACGCTGTGCAATTTCTTTAAGTGCCTGATTCACGGCATTATCTACTTCCTGTAAATCAATTTCCGATACGATATCAAATGAATGTTGAGTTGCCATATATTATTCCTTTAATTTTATATGCAAAGATAAAGATAAACATTGATTTATAAAATATGGATTCCATGGCAGGGAGCAAAAATGATTGTTTCGCAAGCCTCCTTTTTTCAAAATATTCCTGACTGTGCATCGATTTCCTTAAAAGTAGTCATAAAATTAGACTAATTGTCACTATTTCCCGAATATTACGCCCAAAATGCCTACCTCCCGAAAAAGAATTCTTTGCAAATCAGCCTTTATTCTTAAATATCTTCAAAAAAATTCGTAATTTTAAAGGATGAATAAGAATGCATTATATGTTTGAATATTCCGGCGCAATTCATGTCCACTCGAATTATTCGGATGGCACAGGTACAGTTAAAGAGATAATGAAGTCAGCCGAAGAAGCAGAACTTGATTATTTAATTTTAACTGACCACAACACATTGCGTGCGAAACGCGAAGGATTTGAAGGACTATACAATAATACATTCTTGATGGTTGGATATGAGATAAACGACAAAGAGAATAAGAATCACTGTCTTGTCTTTGGAACAAATGATACCTTGCCGACCCGGACAACTGCTGCAGAATACTTAAAGATAATTAAGAGTCAGCATGGTGTAACTTTCATTGCTCATCCCGTTGAAAAAAGAAGTTACTCTAAAGAGTATCCGCCCTATCCTTGGACTGAGTGGAATACTGATTTATTCGACGGTATAGAAATTTGGAATCATATGTCAGAGTGGATGGAGCAGATGAATGAACAAAACAGGTATGACTTGTTTTTGCATCCGCTGAAATCAATAAAGGCCCCAAACCACGAAACTTTAGAGATTTGGGATGAAATAAACTTACGCAGAAAAGCACCTGCTTTAGGCGGAGTTGATGCTCACGCCCATAAATTGAATGTTCTGGGATTTTTTGAAGTTGAAGTTTTCCCATATAAGGTATTGTTTAAATCAATAAGAACTCATATTTTACTAAGTCATACTTTTCAAAATATTTATTCCGAGCATGGAGCGGAAGGAGTGAGTGCAGAAATTCGCACAGCACTCAAAGAAGGCAGAAGTTTTGTCTCTAATTTTTCTGTTGCTGATGCTAAAGGATTTAAATTTGTTTTGAAAAATGACGGCAAAGAATATTTGACAGGTGAGAATATTCCACATTTTGATAATGCAGTTATCTATGTCAGGATACCGGTTAAAGGGGCTGAATTAAGATTAATAAAAAACGGCGTTTCAGCCGGTGAATATTCGGGAGAAGAAATCAGAATAGGGATTTCTGAACCGGGCATTTATAGAGCAGAAGTTTATTTGAATAACCGCGCATGGATTTTTTCTAATCACTTGCGCTTTGGAATTTAGATTTTTAATAAAGGATAATTTATAATGTTAACGAAAAACAAAAAAATATCTCGCAAAGAGATTAAACAAGACAGCCTGGTTACTTTTTATTATAAAGCTGTTCAATTCATCAATGATCAAAAGAAATACCTTACAATTGGAATAGGTGCAACTGCTGTGATAGTTGTTGCTTTGGTTCTTTACTCGAATAACAAAAAGAAGAAAAATGAACTGGCAAGTGCAGACTTAAGACAGATTGTTACAATCTATAATCAAGCAGCATATCAAGATGCAATTGACGGCAAAGAAGTTCAAGGCGTTAAAATTAAAGGTTTGAAAAAAATCGTTTCTGAAGCCGGCTCAACTGAATCAGGTGAAACCGCAAAAATCTATCTTGCAAATTCATTATATAACTTGAAACAGTATGATGAAGCAAAAAAATCTTTTGAAGATTACAGCGGTGGTGTTGATTTACTGAAGGCAGCTTCGCTGGCGGGTATAGCAGCTTGTAGTGAGGCTAAAAATGAACCTGCAAAAGCAGCTGAATTTTTCCAGAAAGCAGCTAAAGTGAGCTCAGCAAACTTCCTTAACCCATATTATTTATTGAATGCAGGAATTAATTTAATAGAGATTGGTAAAAAAGACGAAGCAAAGGAATTGTTCATGAATATCAAAAAGAACTATCCTAAATCACAATCAGCTTCTGAAGTAAACCGCTACTTAGACCAAGTAGAATAGTTTTCAATAATTTTACAAAAGGTTGTCTCTTTAACGAGGCAACCTTTTTTCTTTTAAATATAACAATGATGTTGTTTTGTTATCCTTGTCAATGGTAAAATGATTTAGAATTCAATTACCGGGACCGTTATTATAAAACGCTAAGATTCGGGAGAAGAAATTAATCTTTCTTTGAATCAGTAGAAGGCTTGGGCGCAGACGGTGTTTCAGATTTAGTTTCTGAGCTTTTAGTTTCAGTTTTTGTTTCCGGTACCGATGATTTTGGCGCAGGAGATGGTTTGGGAGTAGCTTTATAATCAGTTTGATAGAATCCAGTTCCCTTAAAAATAGGCTGAAGACCGGCACCAATTTTTCTTTGAACTTTTCCCGAGCATTCGGGGCAGGTTTCAAGTGGTGCGGCACTCATTGATTGAAAGTGTTCAAAAACATGCTTACACTCTAAGCATATGTAATCATAAGTTGGCATAATATTTCATAATTAAAACCTCTAAAATAGTGAAAATGAACAAAAAATTCTATAACTTTCGACATAAAATTTTATCAGGACATATGAATAGACGAATATACATACTATTTGCAGCATTAGTTTCTATGCTCATGGCAGGATGCCTTGACTATGAACAGCAAGTAACCCTCAGACATGATGGCTCAGGGAACATGGTCATCAAGTATTGGATGAAGGTTCAAGACACGGCAGCAATTGCAACGATTGACCAGATATCATTTTTCAACAAAGATTCCTTAAAGAAGTCTTTCGCTTCAAAGTTTATTAAAATCAAATCCATCACGGCATTCCCCGATACGACAACATCTACTTACCATGTTGAGATTAACTTTGACTTTACTCATATTGATTCGCTGAATAAAACGCGTCCCTTCCTTGAGTCTAACTTCTCATTCCAGGATGGAGCAACAAATCAGAAAATATTCTCACAATTCATTCCACCCGCAGCTTCAGGAATGGCAATAGATGCAACGCAATTTCATGTGTCTTTCGTTTATAGATTTGCCGGTGAAGTTATAACTCATAATGCTACAGCATACGATGAAAAAACAAAATCATACATTTGGAAGTACTCTCTTGCAGACTTAGGCAAAGGAAAAACTATTTCAGTAACATACAGACCCTTCAAGTTAAACGAAACTCCGCAATGGATTTTCTACTTATCAGGCTCTGTATTTTTAATTGTGATTGTGTTCCTGTTTAGGAAACGGAAAAATTAATTTTTAACTGTAGGTCGATTCTCTGAATCGGCCTTTTTTATTATCAGCCCACTTTAGATTTAACTTCAACCTATCATCACATTCATATATTAATAATTGAGGTCGCACTTTATTCGGCTTAGAATAACGAAACGGAGTTTCGTTTTACAACAAGAAGTAAACTCCGGTTGGTTTAGCTTTTTCTTAATCGAAGGGAGTTACTGATTACTGAAACCGAACTTAAGGACATTGCTAAAGCGGCTATCATCGGATCAAGCAATCCTGATGCGGCTAAAGGTATACCGATAATATTATAGAGAAATGCCCAAAATAAATTTTGTTTAATAATTCTTATTGTACGCTTGGCAATCAAGATAGCTTTTGCTACTGAGCGCAAATCATCATTCAGTATAGTTATTTCAGCAGTTTCAATAGATATCTCTGAGCCCGAGCCCACGGAGAATGCTGCATTACTGAGCGCGAGAGCGGGGGCATCATTAACACCATCCCCAATCATTCCAACTATTTTTCCGCGCTGCTGATTTTCAATTACGATCTTACTTTTATCCTCCGGTAGGAGCGAACTATAATACTTTTCAATTCCTAATTCAGATGAAATGGAGGCAACTGCCTTTTCATTATCACCGGAAACCAGGGCGACATCGACACCTAATTGCTTTAATGAAGCAATTGCTTCTTTGGTGTGCTCTTTTATTGAATCTGATATTATCAAGTGCCCGGCAATTTCGCCATCAATCGAGACCCAAATTATTGAACCGCTAAGTTGATTTACAACTTCTTCTTCAGGCTTACCATTTGCAGAAAATGAATACTTCCCTGCCTTGAATAATTTACCTGAATATACTCCGCTAATCCCCCGCCCCTCGGTGTATGTAAAATCCTTACAATCGCCAATAGGCACTTTATTCTCCTCAGCATATTCGAGCACGGCAGATGCGAGCGGATGTTCAGATTTTATTTCAAGCGAGGCCAGACCTTCTAGAATAAACTTTGTTTCGTGGTTACGGAATTCCGTAAATACAACTTTAGGTTTCCCTGCTGTTAGAGTTCCTGTTTTATCAAGAAGCATCAAATCGATAGACTGAACTTTTTCAAGTGCTTCACCATTTTTAATTAGTATCCCCAATCGAGC
>CAIWTC010000362.1 GCA_903915485.1 uncultured Ignavibacteriales bacterium
CCGGAGAAAAGTGCACCGGAAAATTTGTTGTGATTAAGTAAGGAGATATGAATACAATGAAAACAATTACTAATAACAACAATCAAAAATTTGTCATGGCTATCATGATAGCCCTAATGACTTTGTTCATAAGCTCTGAAATATTTGCATTTGAAAAGTCAGGCACTACTTCTTTTCAATTCCTTTCTATAAGGCCTTCAGCAAGAGCAGCATCACTTGGAGGTGCCTACACAACTATGGCAACTAATTCAGAAGCCTGTTTCTGGAATCCAGCGGGATTACAGAAAATTGATAACATGGATTTTTCATCTACATATACAGACTACATCTTTGATGTAAAAATGTATTCACTTGCCTTTGGAGTCAACCAGGGGTCTTCAACCTTTGGAGCATTCGCACTTTTCTCTGATGTTGGAAACATCGAGGAAACAGTTGTAGAAAATGCTGGCTTCAAAGATGGCAAATATAATCCGGGACTTACCGGAAACTCATTTCGCCCAAAGCAATTTGTCGGCGGTGTTTCGTTTGCTCAATCGTTGACGGAATCATTCACATTCGGAATAAATGTTAAATATGTTTTGGAAGACTTGATATACAGTAAAGCTTCTGCAGTAGTATTTGACGGTGGAATATTATTCAATACGGGATATAAATCTATTGTTGTCGGTGCAGCTATAAAGAATTTTGGCCCGGAGGTTAAGTTTGTTGATTCAAAATATCCGATACCACAAACGCTAAATATTGGTGTTTCGGCCAATCTAATTGGAAAAGTATCTCTCTTAATGCCGTCTGATGATATGCAATTAGCATTAAGTTATGATTTGATTCAGCCACGAGATTTTGACCAACAGCATGCTTTAGGATTTGAGTATTCATTCAATAACATGATTGATTTGCGTGCAGGCTATAAGTTTAACGGCGATCAGGAATCATATGCTTTTGGTTTCGGTTTTAAGTGGGCTGATTTCAGGTTGGATTATGCATATACGCCTATGGGAGATTTCCTGCCGACGATACAAAGAATTTCTTTTGGATATAACTTTAAATAGGAAACTGATAATATGAAAATGAAAATAAGCTATATTCTGAAAATGATAATATTCTCTTCTGCTGTGATGTTTGCGCAGCATAGGGGAGATCAGTTTTTTATGCAGGGAGTTACAGGAACTCCCGAAGTATCCGCCCGTGCCCTTGCACGCGGAGGTGCTTTTTCTGCTGATTATGGAGACATCAATGCATTGTTCTATAATCCTGCAGGACTAAGCGACATTAAAGATAATAAGATTATGATTTTTGCAAATCGTGATTTTAGTTTAATTCGTGAGAATCAGGATTATCGTCCTTCAACTTATATGGGAATGCTTTCACTTTATTTGGAAGGGTATTATGTCCCTAATCCAAAATACAGTGGTGGCGATGATATGACAATTGTTCAAAACGATTCAACCTGGGCATTAACTGACCCTAAATTTGGACAGGACCCATACAGCAAAGAAGCTGCAGCTTGGCAAAAAACATATAGTAAAATTATGCCGATTAACGCAGCTATTGCAATTCCTATTACTAACGACATTTCTATCGCAGCATCATATTTCAAAAATCCTATTTTTGATTATGACGGAAATATTACATATTTGACTCCGCATCCTGGATACTCATTTTATAATCCACTAAGCCAAGCAAATTCTCTTAATCCAATTAGTATGCAGTGGTATAGATTTAGCAGATTGCGCACCGGAGATATGCAGACAATTACTGCAGGACTTTCATATAAAATAGATAATGATATAAGAATCGGAGTTAAGGGTAATTATATAACCGGAAAGTCAGATGATTGTATTGGTCTCAATAAATTTGGAGTGCTTGATTTACTAGGTGGAAATTCTTTTGGATTTACTTATGAAAAATTTAAGGATACTTCTTACGGAACTTCTAAGTACAAATCTCTACAGCTTTCAGCAGGTGCAATATATACAATTAATAATTTTAATTTGGGTATCATCATAAATATACCGTATACTATTCAGAGAGATTGGGAAAATACCAGAAAAGTTAATTGGAGACCTAACAGAGATTCGATTATTACGAGTTCACTGACAGGTGTAGATAAAATGAAAGTTCCGCTTTCATACACTTTCGGCGTTAAGTTCAATGCAAAAAAGAGCGTGGCTATTGCGCTTGATATAGATTATAAACCAGTTGGAGATGCAGCTTACGAATTCGGTAAAGTTGATACTTTTTTCCAAAGTATGGTGAATCAAGTTATAATAAGAACCGGCATTGAAGTTACTGTCAGTAAAGGCATCAATGTTTCATTAGGCTACCGGAATACTCCCGAAGCTTTCCTTCCTGACGGAGCGGCCGTAAAAGACCACGGTCCTATAACTACAAGCTACACGATAGGTGCTTCTTATAATACTTGGCTAGGCAGGGTAGATGCAGTATACGAATTTTCAAAACTAAAATACTATGATTCATATTATACAAATACGAATTACAATACACTACTAAATGATAAGTTTTCAGTAAGTTATTTATTAACATTCTAATCACTAAATGAGGTTCACAATGACACTAAACAAAATGCGTGTTCTGGCAATGATTGCTATTTTGAGTTTATCTGCATATGCTGCGGATGTAACTTCTCTACTTTCAGGTAACTGGAGCGACCCGACAATCTGGTCAAATGGAGTTGTCCCGACCGCTGTAGATAATGTAACAATCAATGATACACATATAATTACATTAGATGCAGTAGATGCGGCCGTTAATAATTTAACGGTAGGCAATGGCACCTCAGGGTCTTTTCTGAGCAGTAAAACGATGGCCGGTAAAATAACTATTAACGGCGATTTGGTTATTATGTCAGGAGCAACTTTCAAAACGCAAACTTCAACTGTTGGAGTATTAATTCATACTTTTACTGTTTATGGCAACATTACAAATAACGGCGGGATTATTGCTTTAAGAAATGGTTCAACATCAGCATCTCCACAGACTCTTGCAGTTATGAATCTTTCTTTACTAGGCACGAATACAGTCACTATCACAATGGGTGCTCCTTCTGCTACAAATACCGGATTTAATGGAGCAACAATTAACAAAACAGGCGGAGCTAAAATCATTTTAGGCTCTGACATGATTTGCGGCAGCGGCTCATCAGCAGCACCAACAGCAGAACCAATTGTTAATCTTACAAATGGTATTATCGAAACAGGTGCTTATGTTTTTATTTCATTATCTACTACAAGTGCAACTGTAAGTGCAGGTTCTAGTGTATCATATATTAATGGAACTATGGGTCGCGGGATGTCCAATACAGCCGGTAAATTAGGAACATTTGCTATTGGTGATAAAAATGGGTATCGTCCAGCATCAGTCAAATCTTCAACATCCGGAGTTGTAACCGGGCACTATTTAAAAGTTGGATGCTTTTCCGGAAATGCAAATACCGGCTCAAGTACTTTCCCTGATGGTTTAATTGATAAAGTTTCTGGAGTTAGATATTATAAGGTATCTTTTGGTAGAACAGTAGCGGCTGCGGTTACAGCTCCTGATACCATGGGTATTGACACATTCCGTCCTTCATATGCAATTGGTGATGGTGTTGCTGCAGGCAATTTAAATTTAAGATGTGCTTATTCAAGTGATGACCGTGCAACCTGGACGGAATTGCATGATAATTATCCCGACCTTACTGTTGCAAGTGATACAGTAAAAAACTATATGAGTGATACACTGGCATCAGCGATATTCATTAAAGATGGCGGAAAATCTATATACTTTGCTATTGCGAGATTAACGGGAACAACTGAAAATACTTTAGACGGTACTACAGCAATAGCCCGTGAAAATGGCAAGACAAATACTTTTGTATTGGACCAAAATTATCCTAATCCTTTCAACCCTTCAACTGCAATATCTTATGAAATAAATAAGGCAGGGATGACTAATCTTAAAGTCTATGATGTCATGGGCAGGGAAGTTATGATGCTTGTTAATGAACAGCAGGAAGCAGGAAGATATAATGTTAAATTCAATGCAAGTTCGCTTGCAAGTGGAATATATTTATACAAACTTACCTCAGGCAATCTATCGGTTACTAAAAAAATGAGTTTACTTAAGTAAAATAAAATTTCTGAAAGTCCCGGGAATAATTTCACGGGACTTTCGCTTCTTTTAATTTCACACCCAACCTTTCATTCATCAAAAAATTTTCAAATATTTACGAGGACTCAATGAAACTAAACAAACTTTACACTTTGTTAATTGTTGCTTTTATGTTCATTTCTGCTTACCCTGCTGAAATAACTACACTATTATCAGGGAACTGGAGCGACCCTACTGTTTGGTCAGCAGGTGTAGTGCCTACAGCCTCTGATAATGTAACTATCAACGATACACACTTAATTACTTTAGATGTAGCTGATGCAGCTGTTAATAACTTAACAGTCGGCAATGGAATATCAGGTTCATTCTTAACCAGTAAAACGCTTGCTGGTAAATTAATAATTAATGGAAACCTGGTTATTATGGCGGGCGGTACTTTTAAGACCCAGACTTCTACCGTTGGATTATTACTACATACATTAACTATCTACGGTAACATTACTAACAATGGCGGTTTTTTAGCACTAAGGAACGGCTCAACTTCAGCATCTCCACAAACTCTTGCTGTTATGAATACTGTATTTTTGGGAGCTACTAATAGTACTGTAACAATGGGAGCTTACATCACATCAACAAATACCGGTTTTAATGGAATAACACTAAATAAAACAGGCGTTGCTAAAGTTGTTTTAGGTTCTGATATGATATGCGCCGGTGCTGCATCTGCAGCGGCATCTGCTGACCCTATTTTCACATTCACAAATGGGCTTCTTGAAACAGGTGCATTTACTATTGTTTGTCAGTCAACCACTACTGCAACAGTGGGTGCAGGTTCAGCTACAAGTTATATCAGTGGTAATTTAGCTCGTGGTATGTCAAACTCTGCCGGCAAACTTGGAACATTTCCAATCGGTGACTCAAAAGGATACCGTCCGGTTCAGGTTAAAACTTCGACTTCAGGAGTTGCAACCGGACATTATGTAAGAGTCGGCTGCATATCAGGTAACGCAAACAATTCTAGTGTATTCTCGGATGGATTGATTGACAAAGTATCCTCAGTTAGATATTTCAAAGTATCATATGGAAGATTACCTATCGCTGCAGCTGCTCCTGATACTATAGGAATAGATTCTTTCCGCCCATCTTATGGTGACGGAGACGGAGTTGGCACAGGAAATTCAAACTTGAGAACTGCTTACTCATTTGATGAAAGAGCTACTTGGTTAACTTTGCACGACAATTATCCTGATGTTACTGCTCCAAGTGCAACACCGGTCTATTTACCAAGTGATACGCTTGCTCCTGCAATTTTCGTAAAAGAAAATGGAAAATCAATTTATTTCACTTTGGCAAGACTAACCGGTACTACCGATAATACATTAACTGAAACTGCAACACTTGTCCGAGAAAACCAAGTTGCAAAATCTTTTGTTCTTGAACAAAACTATCCTAACCCTTTCAACCCTTCAACTTCTATCAGTTATGAAATCAC
>CAIWTC010000363.1 GCA_903915485.1 uncultured Ignavibacteriales bacterium
CCATTGAGCTATCGCGGAATGTTTTCTAAATATTATTTAGAACTCAAATATAATATTCTTTTCAGTTCCGTGCAATATCTTGAGAAATATTTTTTTGATATTTTTTAATTATGCTGATTATTGCCTGCAATTTGGCTTGGTGCTTGTTTCCTGACCAAGACAATTTCATCTTTCGTTTTATTCTAAATATTTGTAATATGGGTAAAATATTTGAATAAACTTTGAGGCTAATGAATGTTGTTTCTTCGGTTAATGTTGTTATCAATACTTTTCAGTTTATGCGCTTTCCCTCAGACTAAGAAACTTGAGATGAACGAGATGCATGTTATCGGCAAAGGTGAGTACCGTGCCGACGAACTGATTGACCG
This sequence comes from uncultured Ignavibacteriales bacterium, assembly GCA_903915485.1. GTDB lineage: Bacteria > Bacteroidota > Ignavibacteria > Ignavibacteriales > Ignavibacteriaceae > CAIYTF01. The sequence goes on from CAIWTC010000363.1 coordinate 369, forward strand.
CTCCCGTATTGACGATAACGGAAAAGTCTGTGCGGCAATTCTTATTGAAAGCGACCTTGACGGCTTTAGTTTTCAGGCAAATAATGGTATTGTGAAAATCAATCATTTGCCGGGAAGAGACTTCATTTTTGTTTCGCCTACCGAACGCGTTATAGAACTTTACCGTCTGGGCTACCAGCCTTTGAAGATTATCCTTAGAGATTACGGAATTCATCTTGAGTCCGGTCAAACATGGGCACTTAAAGTTACCGGCGATAAAATTGGACTTACGAAAGCTGATGTTGACCTTTTTGATGTTATTTTTACGCTTAATCAGGACTCGGTTTATTCTTTCTACTCCAACTACTTCCCGACACTTTCTAAGACTAATGTTATCTCGTATAAACTTCCTGTTGGAAATTATACATTCACTTTTCAGAAGCAAGGTTTCGCTGACATCATCAAAACAATTTCTTTAAGTGAAAATTATTCTGAATCAGTGAGGATGATTTCAGGAAAATCTGAATTGAAGAAAGTGCAATTCCCCGGTATTGTTCAGTTATCTTCTGACCCACAGGGTGCTGAGATAATTATGAACGGTCAGAAAATCGGTGTTACACCTTACCAAGGCGAGGCTACTCCCGGCAAGTATGAAGTCGAATTTCGTAAATTATTATACCATTCGGATTTATCTTCTTTTACAGTTGATGAAAGTAAGACTATCTCCATTAAAAGACCGCTAAAACCGCGTTTTGGATTCCTTTCTGTAAAGTGTGCTACTGCTAACGCGGAAATTATTTTAGATGGCAAGAATCTTGGTGCTTCACCTATCACAAAGAAAGCAATTGAAAGTTCAAAGCATACTGTAACAATCAATGCCACACTGTATCGTTCGTTCACAAAAGAATTTTTGCTTGAAGATGGTAAAGAAGAGTCGCTTGAAGTTGTGCTTACTCCCGCATTTGGTTCTCTTGAAATTACGACAGTGCCTGAAGCAGGGGCTAATGTTTATATTGATGATGCTCTTGCGGGAGTTACTCCGTTCAAAAAAGAGAATATGGCTTCGGGTAAATATCATATCAGGGTTACAAAGAATTTGTTCGCGGATGCTGAGGAGCAGATTATTATTAAAGATGCTGAAAAGTGTTCGCGCACTTTATCGTTAGGGAAAAATTTTGGCGAGATAGAAGTTAAGGCGGCTGAATCAGAAATATTTATGAACGGAAAGTCTGTCGGTAAAGAAAAATATTTTGAGCGACTAGTGCCGGGCAGATACAAGTTTTCCGCAAGCAGGGGAGCAAAGTACACTGATTCTGAACAGGAAGTGCTCCTTTCATCCGGCGATAAAAAATCAATTACACTCACACCTTCAGCAAGGCTGGGCAGTGTTTCGGTTTTTGTAGAACCTGATGAGGCATCCAATGCGGAAGTATTTCTAAATACAGAACTGAAGGGAACTGCCCCTGCCAACTTCCCCATATTGATTGGAAGTTATAATATCACTGTAAAGAAATTCAATTACCTTGATGTAACAAAAACTGTTGAAGTGTTTGAGGGAAAAAGTTCCAAGATAGATTTCGCAATGCTGACTTATGAAGGCTCAAGGAAACAGATATCCGATAAATGGAGTTCTGCAAAGTGGATTGGTGCAGGTGCATCTGCATTTTCAGCGGTTGTCGGTGGGTATCTTTACCTGCGTTCCAATAGCAATACTAATAAGTATAACTCAACGGCTAATGCTGCGGAGTCATCAAGTTTAAGAAGCACAATCCAAAGTCAGGATAAGTGGAAAACAACATCGTTCACAGCTGCGGGTGCATTCCTTGGCAGTGCGCTAATCTGCTGGATAATTCAGGAGGCGATTTAAGATTAAACTATGGCGGCCAAGGTGCTCAAGGATTATGCCCGCAAGATGCGGAATAATTCAACTAAAGGTGAGATTAAGTTTTGGTGCGAACTTGTCCGCAAAGGCAAGAGCGGGTATCAGTTTTACAGACAGAAAGTAATTGATAATTATATCGCTGATTTTTACTGTGCACAATTGAAACTGGTAGTAGAAATCGATGGCTCCAGTCACGACGGAAAAGAAGAATACGATATGCGGCGCGATAAACATTTAGAGTCCCTAGGCTTAAGAGTGCTGCATATAAAGGACGATGATGTGAAAGAAAACTTTGCGTTGGTGGAGAAGCAGTTCTGGGAGGCGGTGAAATCTCAAATCCCCCTGGCCCCCTTTTCAAAAAAGGGGGATAGTTGCGAGGAGGGAGCAGATTGAATTCACATGTAATTAAATTGATTGCGATAAATGTAAATAAAACTGAGTGCGAAGCACGACAATTTGGAGCTTGCGACAGTCCTAAAAAAGTCTCCCTTTTGCAAAAGGGAGTGCCCGCAGGGCGAGGGATTCGAGACTCCTTCTCCTGCCTTGCTCTATCTGCGAAGCAGTTGAATTAAATTTTCGTTTTCGTCCTTTAAGACGGAAGCATAATAAAAACAGTTATTAATAAACATAAATATTAAAATGAAAACCAAACTAATATTAACAACCGTAATTATTCTGTTTGTTTTATTTGCTTCGTGCACTAAGCATGAATTTAATAATCCAATAGACCCCGGTAACCCGCCGCTGAAGGCCGCTTCCAACCTTACCGTGTCTGCATTTACGGATACATCGGTGGTGTTGTCGTGGACAAATACCAATGCGCAACTGAGAAACGGAACTAAACATGTTGTTGTTGTGGAAAGAAGCACTAACAAAGTTGATTATGAATTTATTGGTATTGATACGCTTGAGACAAGCGGTGAATCGGTGGAAGTGAATGCTGCTTTTGTAAAAGATATTACATATTATTTTAGAATAAAACAGATATTTGGGGGTAGGGAAGATGCTGTTTATAGTGCCCCGACTGAGGCTATCATTTTGAGACTATATGGCCCTTCAAATTTGACATATTCATTTTATGATGATACAAAACTAAAACTCTCATGGGCTGACAATAGTGCCAGTGAAACAGGCTTTGAAATTGAACAATGTTATGATAATGTTAATTTTGTAAAAGTTGCAGAAGTTGCTGCAAATGTCACGACAGTTGACCTTCCGGGTTCTTATAGCACCGCTACTACATTTTATACCAGAGTTCGTGCAAAAAGCGCTAATAATGTTAGTTCATATTCTAATGTTGTTTCGGCTGTTTTAGTGTTCGTGTTCGTGGCACCTTCTAACTTGGCATACTCATTTTACGATGACACTAAACTTAAATTATCATGGACTGACAACAGTGCCAATGAAACAGGGTTTGAAGTAGAGTTAAGTTATGATAACACTAACAATTTTGTTAAAGTTGCAGAAGTTGCGGCAAATATAACTACAGTTGACCTGCCCGGTATTTATCATACTGCAACTACATTTAATATCAGGGTGCGGGCAAAAAGCGCTAATAATGTTAGTTCATATTCTAATGTTGTTTCTGCAGTGGTAGTTTTTAATTCACCTTCAAACTTGACGTATTCTTTTTATGATGATACAAAACTCAAACTTATTTGGACTGATAACAGCACTATAGAGACAGGTTTTGAAATTGAGCAAAGTAACGATAATATAACTTTTACAAAATTAACTGAAACGGCA
>CAIWTC010000364.1 GCA_903915485.1 uncultured Ignavibacteriales bacterium
GGAGGTCAACAATATCAATTTTGTATTTGCCGTGAGTAAGTTCTGCCACTTTGGAATCAACTGTAACGCCTCCATAGTTGCCAACCCGTTCATGGGAACCTGATGCAAAGTTAAAGAGTGTTGTCTTCCCGGAGTTAGGATTTCCGACGAGCGCAATTTTGATGATGGAATTTCCCGTGCCGTTATAAGATTTCATGGTGTTGTCGTCTAGAACCCCGGAATAATTTGCATTTATATCGGGTTCTTCGCCGGAAAAAATTTCAACTTCAATTAACTTAGCTTCTTTTCGCCGCAAGGAAACATTATAACCCATTAGTTCATACTCGACAGGGTCACGCAGGGGGGCTTTTTTAATAACAGTTACGATTTTGCCTTTGACAAACCCCATTTCAGTTATACGACTCCGGAATGCGCCATAGCCATTAACTTTAGTAATTATGCCTCTCTCATTTGATGACAAATCAGAAAGTCGAATTGTTTTCTTTTGAATAGGTTCCATTATGCGCTGTTATATCTGTATTATATACAGAAAAGATTATTTACTATTATTTCAGTACAATGATACACTTTAATAACAGAGCCTACAATCCCTATTAATAGTGAAAATGTTGGTGTCTTGTCCCTAATTATAGGGATAGAATGCGAATATGGAGAAAAAATAATAAAGGGGAGTATTAATCTTGCGGAAGCGAAATAATATTTTTTACAACAGCATAGATGGTAAGACCCGATACTGACTTAATTCCACTTTTTACCGTGATATTTTTTCGATGAGTGATAACTGTATGGGCACTCAAAGAAAGTTTTTCTGCAATCTCTTTGTTTGAGTTGCCTTCAACCAGCAATTTTAAGACTTCGATTTCTCTCTCGGTCAGTGATTGCTGTGCGGTCGAATGTGGATTATTCAGGCTTGAGAATGCTTTCTCAAGAATGGACTTAATCTGTTCTCCGGAATCATTGATGTGAATAGCGTTGTCAAACAGCGAGAGTAAATTAGCATCGTACCAGCTATAAACAAGTGAAATCCATACAATGCCTTCGAAGTTTTTCTTTAAGGACTTAAAGATATCCAGTTTATTTTGAATAAGCATCGGATTAACAATTACTAAGGAATAAGACCCTTTATTCAGCAGCGTTGAAATTGCAGATAAAGAGTCAGCATGACTAATAAAGATATGCTCATTAATCCGGGTCAGCATCGAAGTAATTCCGTTTGCTACTAAAGCGGAAGGTTCCGCTATAAGAATATTGTATTTCACTTATGGCCCTTTTTTACAAGAGTTTCCAATCGTTCTACTAACGGTATAAGTATAGTGTCTTCTATAAGTGAATGGATGCTCAAATCGTATTCAAGTTCGCTAAGGCCAATCAAAAGAGTTCTGCGGATGGTGGAGTCTTTTTTTACGGGTAGATATTTCACGAGCAGATTTTTCAGGTCAGTTAATTTTTCTTCGATATCGTCGTGCTGTTCTTTGTAATCTTTTACGGAATATTTTGTGCGGAGTGAAACCTTCTTTTTGCCCTGTGAGAGTGAGTACAGTTCTTTTATATAAGGGAAAACAGTTTCGTTTTCATAAACCATGTGCTCGGTTATTTCCTTTACATACTCCTTGAAAAACTTTTGTACCAGTGACATCTCGGAAGAATCATTCTTCTTATTCATCGTGGAAATATATTGGGAGAGTTGAGGACATTTCTCATTAAGATAATATGAGTGACAATTTTTTAGGTATGAAATAATTATCTGCACATCATTGATTGAGTATTCAATACTTGCAGGGAGATTTTTCCCGGTAAAAAGATTTGCGAATGCAAGAAAAACATCGGGACTAATCGAGTTGTCCCTACATACTTCTGCAATGCTTTTTTCCTGCACTTCCAACTTGATGCTGAAGTGGTCGAGTAATAAAAGGAAATGGGGATTCATTAAAATTAAATCTGCCATCAGCATATCAGATGATATAGATATTTTGGAGTTATTATACATATTCTATTTTGTAACTATTTTCTTAATTGAAGTGTAATATATAAAAAATAATCGGGAGAAATTAATTCAAATCGGGTCATTTCTGAAATACGCTCTGCAGTTATTCATAAAATAAATTTCTTGAATAATGTATAAGTATGCATGGTTATCACTATAATGAAGGTATTAACACAAACTTATTGCAAGATAAATTCATTTTATGTTATATTTAATTCCCAAAGAAATTACTTCTTATTACTTCCAAAAATAACAAAGAGCTCATGAACAAAATAAAAGCAAAACTAATATTAGAAGACGGCAGCGAGTTTTCCGGCTATAGTTTCGGTGCGCAGAAGTCATCTGTTGGTGAAGTAGTATTCAATACGGGAATAGTCGGTTATCCGGAAACGATGACTGACCCCTCATACTGCGGACAAATTCTTGTGATGACTTACCCGCTGATAGGTAATTATGGCATCCCTGACAGGGAGTTTGAAAACGGATTACATAAAAATTTTGAAGCAGAAAAAATATTTGCGCGCGGATTGATAGTCGCAGATTATTCTGAAAAATATTCTCATTGGAGTGCAGTGCAATCTTTAGGTGAGTGGCTAAAAGCAGAAAATATTCCTGCGCTCAGCGGGATTGATACGAGAGCATTAACGCGCAAACTAAGAGAAAAGGGAACCATGCTCGGTAAAATTATTTTTGGAGATGATTCGCTTGAACTCTTTGACCCGAACAAAACAAATTTAGTTGCTGAAGTATCTGTGAAAGAACCCATCGTTTACGCAAAGTCAAAAACGAAAATAGCCATGGTTGATTGCGGAGTTAAAAACAATATTATTCAGGCCTTTCTGAAGAGAGACATTACAGTAATAAGAACTCCATATGATTATGATTTCAC
>CAIWTC010000365.1 GCA_903915485.1 uncultured Ignavibacteriales bacterium
ATATTTCCAGTCAATATTTTTGTTTTCATTATTCCATAAAACTAATGGATGTCGGTAAGTTCTAAAATCACCCTGCACACCGACCGACTTCACAGGAAGCAATTTACATCCAAGCCCGCACGCAAAGACATAATCCTGAATTTCTTTCAATGCTTCTTTCTCATCATCAATGGCATCAGCATTATTATTAATTAATATCCTTATAGCCAATCCCGGTCCGGGGAACGGTCTTCTGTTTACCATATCTGCAGGCAGTCCAAGCGCATGACCAAGTTTTCTTACTTCGTCTTTATAAAGTTCGCATAAAGGTTCAAGAACTTTCCCTTCACTCATCAAGTCTTCAATTTCCTGCACGCGGTTGTGATGTGTTTTAATTTTACTCGATTGCTTCGTTGCGCCGCTCTCTATCGTATCGGGATAAATTGTTCCCTGCACAAGCATCCAGTCATCTTGATTTATTTCCAAATTCTTCAATGCACCGTGCATTGCTTCGACGAATAACGCGCCAATGATTTTCCGCTTCTCTTCAGGCTCACTCACATCTTTTAATGAATCGAAATAGCGTTCACTTGCATCCATAAGTATAACATTCTTCCATCCCGCACGCTCTGCAAATGCCATTACCGAGGCCGATTCGTTAAGCCGCATGAATCCGGTATCGATATGAACCGCATAAACTGATTCATTACCAACCGCCGCAACACATGCCGACATCGCAACGAGCGAATCCACTCCGCCGGAAAGAAGCAATAGAAGTTTTTTGCCTTTGGATTTAGTTCTGATGTCATCGAGCAGATAATTCTTGTATGAGTTTATATCCCAGTTTTTTTCTTTCGAACATAAATCAGAAAAATTCTGCAGCAGCGTAAATCCCATACTGCTGTGTGTAACCTCCGGATGAAACTGCAATCCAAAAACGGGTAAAGTTTTATGCTCATAAGCAGCAATGGGAGTGTCTATGGTTGAAGCAGTAGTCTTGAATTCATCCGGCAGTTCCACAACACTATCTGCATGACTCATCCATACTTTTTGATGGAGTGATGCATTCACAAATAATGCACCGTCTCCGGATGGCACTAACTCTGTCGCGCCATATTCAGGCGCTGCAAGCGATTCAACCTTCCCTCCGCACATGGATGCAATCAACTGATGACCGTAGCATATTCCCAACAGCGGAACATTAAGTGAACGGATATCCAAATCTATAGAAAGCGATTTCGATTCAGTAACAGAACGCGGTCCGCCGGAAAATATTATTCCGCATATTCCGGAATCATCCAATGAAAAATTCTCGGGATATACAATTTCACTGTATATGCCGGTCTCTCGGATTCTCCGAGCAATCAAATGCGTATATTGTCCGCCGAAATCTACTACCGTAATTTTTTTCATTTTATATCTGCTTTGTCTATCCTAAATCTGTTTGAATCTAATTGTAGGGCGAAACTCCCCACAGGGCCCTGCGAGAGTTTGGCCCTCGTTAATTTTTTGTTGCGCAATCACACCCAGGAACAACCACAAGATGATTATCCCCATATGTGTTATATGCCGTTGGGCATTATATGTTTGTAAAAAAACGCTGCCACGACATTTGATATTTCCCCTAGGGAATTTATGTTTTCAGTTTTTACATTTAAAAATCATGATACATATATTTCCTACTGAAAATAATTAATACGCAGGCCAACATTAGCTACAAACATTTATTCCCTACGGGAAATACGAAGGTTTCACACATTCTACACAACTGGTGTATCATTTGTGTGCAGTAAAATCAATACCCCTCGGAATCCGGGTAACTGCTCTTATCGGGCATGAAGATATCGTGCACCTTTCCTTCGCGGATTGACAGGGCCGATACAACTTCAAGCTGTGCATTTGCATGAAGCTGCGCTATGTCGGAAACTCCGCAAGTGGAAAGCGTTGACTTTATTTTTGATATTGTTACATCAAGCGAGTCCTTCAGTCTGCCGGCGTACTCTACAAAACCTTCCACACCTTCTGCAAACTTTGATTGACTGTAACGGTTCTCATGCCACTCGCGCGCACGGTTGGAGCCTTCGCCCCAATACGGTTTCATTATCCTGTCATTGATAATTATTTTTTCCGTCGGTGATTCTTCCATTCTTGCAAAGTATCTACCCATCATGATATAGTCCGCACCCAGAGCTAGTGCAACTGATATATCCTTGCTGTTACCTATTCCGCCGTCCGCACAAATGGGGATGTACTTTCCTGTTTCTGCAAAATATTTATCGCGCTCCTGTGCTGTCTTCATAATTGCAGTCGCTAACCCTCGCCCGGTTCCTTTCTGCTCTTGAGTAATACATATTGAACCGGAGCCCATGCCGACCTTAACCGCAGCCGCACCGTTCTCAACCAAAAACCTAAATCCTTCGGCAGTGACTACATTACCTGCAACTACGGGTGTATCCGGGAAATTACTTGTTATCCATTTAATAGTTTCTTTTTGAAACTCGGAGTAACCATCAGAAGAATCAATGCATAGAATATCAGCCCCCTCATTTACAAGTGCGGGAACTCTCTCCTTGTAATCATGCGTGTTGATAGCCGCACCGCAAAGCAGTCGTTTTTTTTCATCTACAACCTGTGCGGGATTATCCAAGTGGTCGTAAATATCTTTTCTGAAAACGAGTGAACTTAATTTTCCGTTTGAGTCAAGTATAGGCAGCACCGACTGATGACTTTCCATCAACAGAGAATTTGCAGACTTCAAATTAGTTATCCCGGTTCCCGTAACAAGCGATTGCTTAGGAATCATGCGGTCGCTGACGCTCATCTCTCTGTGAGAATTAATATCATAATCATTGCGGGTGATTATACCCAGGAATTTTTCTTCATCATCCACTACGGGAAATGTGTTGAAGCCATGCTCAGTCCTGAGTTGATGAAGCCGTTCAATGCTGGTGTTTTTATTAACGGTGTGCGGAGTTACGAATCCTGCCTTGTGATGTTTCACCGCGCGCATCATTGCTGTTTGCGACTCAATCGACTGCGAGCAAAACAGAAATGATATACCTCCGGCTTTTGCCAATTCAATCGCCATCTTAGCGCCTGAGACTGACTGCATCGCAGCGGAAACAACGGGTATATTGATTTCATATTTTGTAGATGAATGACTAGTGTAAACAAGCGGAGTGCGCAGGGAGATGTGTTCGGATATCGATTCGGAAGTAGTATAACCCGGCAGAAGCCGGAATTCCATCAATGTCCTGGATGGTTCGGTTGAAATGAATTGTGCCATAAATCTCTTTAAATAATTAAAGTAAATTGGTTTAACTAAATTAGTAATTTTATTAATTAAGTCAAAGGCATTATTTTTTTAAGTAAATAAGGTATAATTATACATAAACTTAATTAATAAGGGAAAGATGCGGAATGGAACTATTCTCGAGTACCCCTTGTTTTTTAGACAAATGAACTTACTATTAAATATTAGTTAAATTACAAATTTTATTAACAGTGAAAGATAATATGAAATCACAAAAAATAACATATTGGGTTACAACTTCAATCGTCGCTTTGATGATGTTAATGTCCGGTCCTATGTATTTTGTTTCACCTGAAGCAATCGAAGGATTTAGAAAAATCGGCTTTCCTGATTTCTTCCGTATGGAATTAGGTGCCGCTAAAGTAATCGGAGCATTAGTCCTACTAATCCCGATGATTCCCTCCAGAATAAAAGAGTGGGCATATGCTGGATTCGGAATAACATTCATCTCCGCATTCATCGCGCACTTAGCATCAGGTGACCCTATGTCAAAAGCAATAGCACCAATAGTGGTATTAGCAGTCCTTGCAGTATCAAATGTTACATATCATAAATTGAATAAGTAAACCCCATTGAACTGAAACCACCCCGAAACTTATCAGGGTGGTTTCAGTTAGCACCTGAATTGAATTCTTCACGAAACTAATCTTTCCCATTAACACACCAATTCAGAGCATGTTGAACAACTCATCCTTCTCATTAACACCCCGACCCGTCTGTCTCGGGCAGGTTTATCGGGGTGAAAAATGTAAGATGCGAATGTAGTGCAACCGTTTTAACGGTTTCATACAGGTATGAGTGTCATCTAGGATATATAACACAACTCTATTTCCTTTAAGAAAACTACTTCACTCACCATTTTCTCACACACATTTCAATCGCGCCAAGCTTAAGTGATAAACCGTTGAAACGGTTTTAACTTTGATTAGGTTTCACAATCACCCGGATGAATGAGAAGAATGAGTTGTGCAACACTCCGATAAACCTACCCGAGACAGACGGGTCGGTGTGTTAATGGCATGCACTTAATACACCTTGAACACCTATATTGGAGGTTTCAAATTCTTTTCCGGAACCTCGAAGATGTGATATTCTTGTAACACCAACATCTTATCCGCTTATAACTCCGCAAGGAGTGACATTATTGTAACACCCGGCATCTCATCCCTCCCCACAGAGAAATTTCTCAAAATATATTTCCAATCTCATCCAACTTTTCATAAATTCCCGCATCTTTTATATAAACAATAATTGAATTAATGGAAAACACCCGGTTATTTGCGTTCACGCAGATTTATAATCAGCACAAAAAAGCTGTTTATCACTACTCCCTCAAGATGACGGGCTACTGCTCATCAGCCGAGGATATTGTGCAGTGCGTTTTCCTTAAGCTTTACGAAAAATTTGAAACGATAAATAATTTCGACAGCATCAAATATTGGCTGATTAAAACAGCGCGCAATGAGGTTTACTCCCGCTCAAGAAATAAAATGAACGGTGCTAAAGAATTTGATGAAGCTGACATATCTCAACCTATGGGAAATGTAGAAGCCGATTTCGAGATGAAGGAACTAAGCGGACTTATCAACGACGAACTTAATTTGCTTGAACCGGACTTCAGAGAAATTTACATTCTCCGCGAATACTCGGGACTAACCTACGATGAGATTGCAGGCGTTCTGAATATCTCCAAGGAACTTGTTAAAAGCAGACTTTATCAGATTAGAACAACATTAATAAAGAACATATCAAAAAAACTAAAAGACTAATTATGAACTGTACAGATTATCAAAATAGAATATTGGATTTTATAGACGGACAGTCCGCTGCGGATAACTTCAACGATGTATTTTTCCACCTCCCCGTTTGTGCTGAGTGCAGGGAATTTTTCCAAACGGCCGCTAAAGTTAACAGTGCTGTTTCCATACAAAAGGAAAGCTATCCCGCAAGTTTGGATATTAAGATTGCCGCTAACATCCCCGTGAATAGTAAACCTCTATTTGCAGGAGTACTCACTTACAGGATACCCGCATATTTCGCGGCTGCACTGCTGCTGATAATGATTTTTGCGGGACTGACCGCAATGAAAGAACTTAATTACTACCGGAGTTCGCTGGAAAGAACTTCAATTCAACTTGATGAACAGATTCATAAAACAGAATTACTTTTCCACAGTCTGGCGCCTGTTGAAGTTACACCCGTAAAACAAAATTATTATTATTGAAAGGAACATAAAATGAACGCGCGAAATTCTATCACAGTCGTAATTTACAGCTTTGCATTAATGATGCTTTATACGCCTCTGAATTTTTCTCAGGAACTGGCTTCGGCTTCGGGGGCTGATTTAACTTCTTCTCCCGCAGCCGATTCATCCAAACACATGAAAACAGCAGAGGTGATGCCTGAACTTATTTCAAAGCTTAATGTTGTTTATCCCGAAGATGCTGTAAAGGCGGGACTGATGGGCACAGTCTATGTTTCCCTATTGATAAGTGAGCAAGGCACAGTTGAAAAAGTTACCGTCATCCGCGGAGTTGCTTCTTCGCTTGATGCCGCTGCGGTTAATGCTGTTAAAGATGCCAAGTTCTCCCCCGCCCGTGATAAGGGTAAAGCAATAAAAGCCGAAGTTGTCCTCCCCATTAAATTTAAGTTGGACGATGAAGCAAAAGATAGTCCCAAATCCGGGAAGAACGAATCAAAAGAACCCGTCCCGGAAATTGTAGGAGGGATGGAATCATTTTATAAATTTTTCGTGTACCCTAAAGAAGCAAAAGAAAAAGGCATTCAAGGGAAAGTTATACTGCGGGCAATTGTTGATGAAAAGGGAAACCTTGAAGGAACAATGGTAGTGAAAGGAATCGGCTACGGATGCGACGAGGCAGCGGAAAAAGCACTCCGCAGTATTAAATTCAAACCCGCAATGAAAGACGGTAAACCTGTGAAATCGCAAATCACTCTGCCGGTGATGTTTAAGTTGCAATAGTTTTTATTTTACTGAATTAAGACCTGCATCAACTTTTGGTGCAGGTTTTTTAATGGTTAAAATAGCTCTCTCTCCTCCCCACACAAACACCCTACATTTTTGCAATTCACCTTTTAAAATGACTTAACAAACACAACAAATGTAGACTACTGTCCGTTGTATAGTAGTCTACACGATAATAACTTGAAACTATGGATATAAAAATACAATTCGGTAAAAAGCTGAAAAAATTAAGGCTTGAAAATAAATTATCTCAGGAAGCTCTTGCACACGCGGCTGAGCTTGACAGAACTTATATTCCGAGCATTGAAAAAGGCGAAAGGAATGTTTCAATTACGGTTATTAAAAAAATTGCCGATGCATTGAATATTTCAGTAGCCGATTTGATGAACGGGTTATGATTTTAAGAGAAGTAAAATATTTTCAAGCACTTGAATTGAAGAAATTCAAAAGGAAATAAATGTCAATAAAGAAACCTAAATACATAGCGACTGGTGATAGCGTGCTATTATTAAAAGATTTTAGCTCTGATCAGAAAGCAATAATTACACATTATTTGCACAACCAAGAACAAGTCGACTCTAAATATTATAAAAAAGATGCGCTAAAAGAAATCTCTTCTGCTGTTAAATATATTGAAGAAAACTCAGCTACAGGTCTTGTCAAAGAAGAGGCAATTCAAATGCTTTTATTTGAGGCTAATAATGTAGCATTCCCCGCCCCCAAAGAATTTGATTTTAAATTCATAGATTTATTTGCGGGAATCGGTGGGTTCAGAATGGCATTACAACAATTAAAAGGGAAATGTGTCTTCAGTAGCGAATGGGATTCAGAAGCGCAAAAAACCTACTTTGCAAATTTTGGCGAAGTACCTTTTGGTGATATAACTTCAGAAGATACCAAGAAGTATGTACCTAATAATTTTGATATATTATGCGCTGGTTTTCCTTGTCAGGCTTTTTCCATCGCAGGCAAACGAGGAGGATTTGATGATACTCGCGGTACATTGTTTTTTGATGTTGCCGAAATAATTAAAAGAAAAAAACCAAAGGCCTTCTTCTTAGAAAATGTAAAAGGATTAGTCAGCCACGATAAAGGAAGAACCCTTAGTACAATTCTCTCAGTTCTAAGAGAAGACTTAGGATATTTTGTACCTACTCCTCAAGTACTTAACGCAAAAGAATTTGGAGTCCCTCAAAATAGAGAGAGAATTTATATAGTGGGATTTAGAAAAGATTTAAAAATCACTGATTTTAAGTATCCTCTATCGACTGATTCGTCCAAACGATTTCTAGATATTAGGGAGCATAATGTAGTTCCAACAAAATACTACTTATCTACTCAATACTTAGAAACTCTTAGAAGACATAAAGAAAGGCATGAAAAAAAAGGTAATGGATTCGGATTTGCAATAGTTAAAGATAATGAAATAGCAAACGCAATTGTAGTTGGCGGAATGGGTAAAGAAAGAAATTTAGTTGTCGACAATAGAATTGTAGACTACAATCCTACTACAAAAATCAAAGGCGTTGTTAACAAAGAAGGTATCAGAAAAATGACACCAAGAGAATGGGCTCGCCTGCAAGGCTTTCCGGATGATTTTGTAATACCAGTTGCAGATGCATCAGCTTATAAGCAATTTGGCAATTCAGTAGCCGTCCCTGCAATTAAGGCAACGGCAAAAAAAATAATAGAGAAATTAATGGGAGTGAAGTAATGCTTAGTGGCAACAAAGGTGAATGGAGTGAAGTTTATGTATTAATGAAACTGTTAGCTGAAGGGACATTATACGCTGCCGACAGTAATCTTAATTTCATCCCCGACCTATATTTCCCAGTATTAAAAATCTTGCGCTTAGAACATGGTTCAAATAGAGAATATTTAAGAGAAGTCAATATTCAAATTATTGACGGGAACACAAAACAATTAATTTCTACAATTAAAATTGCTGACTTCATTCAATACTCACGGCAATTATTTGAATTGTTGAAAACAAAAAAAGGCCTTAGTTTCGGGGTTCCCGAACTTGATCTTTTCTTAAAAGAAATTGAAGTAAAATCACTTTCCGCTTCAAAACATGATAAATCCGATATTAAAGTTGTGGTTCATGATTTAAGAACCGGACAAAAACCTGAGTTAGGATTTAGTATAAAATCAATGTTAGGGAAAAATGCTACTTTATTTAATTCCAGCAAAGCAACAAATTTCATTTATGAGATAATTAATGCAGGCCCATTAGAAATAAATAGCATCAACGCTATTATAGACGAGCCTAAAATTTCTAACAGAATAAATGAAATCAAAAAATTTAACGGTCAACTCATATTCAAGGACATTGAATCAAATAATTTCAAATTGAATCTCCAGTTAATTGACGGTGACCTCCCTAAAATTATTTCAGAAATTCTATTGTTGAAATATTCTAGTGAAAAAATTAACTCAATTAAAGAGTTAACAACGAGGCTTAATGAATTAAATCCACTTCAATACGATTTATCAAGGAACCATCCCTTTTATGAGCATAAAATAAAAAGCTTTTTGACTGATACAGCACTTGGAATGACACCCTCAAGTACATGGGAGGGAAAATACGATGCAACTGGGGGAATAATTATTGTAAAAGACAATGGTGACTTAGTCTGCTATCATATTTATAATCGCAACGAATTTCAAAACTATCTATTCAATAATACAAGATTAGAACAAGCTAGCACTTCC
>CAIWTC010000366.1 GCA_903915485.1 uncultured Ignavibacteriales bacterium
AGTTTATTTGTTCGGACAGAATATGCAAAGATTCCTTTATGCCAAGGCATATCAGGCTTTACAAAGCCATGGAAGAGAATCACATCATCCTTAAAAGCCTCTACTCCGGCCCAGAACTTTTCTTCCAACTGAATATTTTTGGAAATCTGTTTTTTATTTTCTAATGAATAACACTGAAAAAATACTTCCCTTTTCTCAAGGTCGCGTTCTTCAATCAGAACAAGGCCATCGCCATTTAGCAGTATACGCCAGATTGTTTTTTTATTGGAGTGCTTAATATGTTTTTTGAGTTTCATCAATTACTTTAAATGTTAAAAATTATTTGGTAAATATACAATGCTTAAACTAAATCTTCTTCATAAAATATATTACCGCGGTTAAGAATATTATGCGGGTCAAGAGTTGACTTAATTTTCGCCATTCCTTTTATTACTTCATCAGAATACATTAAATAAAAATATTCCCTTTTCATTTTTCCGATTCCATGCTCGGCGGAAACGGTGCCGTTCAACTCGACAGCCTTTTGACATATCTCACGATAAAGCATCTTCCCTTTCGCAAATTCATTTTCATTCTTCGGCAGCATATTCAGATGAAGATGGCAATTTCCTATATGCCCATAGAAAACATAATCCATATTATTACTCTTCATCAATTCTTTATTGAAAAAGTAAAACTCTCTGAAATTTTCCTCAGGCACGGCAGCATCTGTCCCCAACTTTCGAAATCCATTCTTACTTATGTACTCGTTCACCATATCAGATATTGAATGTCTGAACGATGAAAGCCGTTCATAATCTTTATGCTCGAATGCAAACCAAATATCATCGAGTGCATTTGAATCACTTAAAGCCTCGCCATACATTTCAAGTAGTTGGTCATATTCAGCAGAAAGACAATTCTGCTCTAACCAAACCGCGCTGTGTGCCCCTAACGGTATTGATGAATATTTTGGCTTAAGAAAGATGAGTGAGTTGTTATCAAAAAATTCTATCGCACATGGATTAATCAACGCCCCACTTTGGTCGCGTTTTGCTTTTGCATAATTCCTAAGTGTCTGCGAAAACGCTAATGCCTGCTCCTCATCTGCAAAAAATGCCAATGCTGAGACTACCGATTCCGGTTTTTTTAACAGCATCAGTTTCGCCCGGGTGATTATCCCCAAAGTACCCTCTGAGCCGATGAATAAATCTATTGCATCAACATTTTCTGAAATACAATATCCCGCCGTGTTCTTTACTTGCGGCATTGTAAATTCAGGAAGTGATAACGAATACTGCTTCCCCGACAATGAAGTGAAATCAAGTTTGTTGTTCTCCGCGAAAATTTCTCCCCGGCGCAGATGAATAATCTCTTCATCGGCAAGCACTACTTCAATCTCTTTAACAAATGCCCTCGTTGACCCGTAACCAAATGTTCTTGCGCCTGATGCATTCGTTGAGATGGTTGCACCTATAAAACAATTCTTTTCTGTCGGGTCGGGTGGATAAAAGAAATTCTTTAAGTCTGTTGCCTGAAGAAAATCAGCAAGCATAACCCCCGCTTCAACTTCCGCAGTTAAGGACTGCGCGTCAAAGCCAATTACTTTATTCATTCTTTCCATTGAGATTACAACCCCGCCTTCGGGAACACGACCGCCGTTTAGACCCGTACCATTTCCCGCAATGCTTATAGGAGTTTTTGATGCCGAACATTCTTTTACTATTGAAACTATATCTTCTACAGTTTCGGGCAGCAGTACTTTGTCGCAGAAGCCTTTGTAATTTGATGCATCCTTAATATATGAATCGAATGAAGCCGCATCATTTTTTATAATCATCAGACATTCTCTTTTGTCAGTTCAACAATCGGCAGATATATAATAAAAGCGGTACCCTTATCAACTTTACTTTCAACACGGATAACTCCGCCGTGAGTATTGATAGTGCGCTTGGCTATTGGCAACCCCAGCCCCGTCCCCTTTGCCTTCGAAGTAAAGAACGGTTCAAATATATGCCGCAAATGAGATTCCTCTATGCCGCATCCATTATCTGCAATCTTAATTTGAATGCACTCAGTTCCTGACTCAAGCGAAAATTCCTGCTGCGATGCACCTCCGCCTTTAACGCGGAAGTATTCATTACTCTCAACGCTTAATTCCTTATCAGTTAATTGTTCTTCCAACCTGACTCGTTTTGTAGTAATGGTAATTTTTCGGTTGAGCTTTATGGATTTGGAATCAAAAGCTTGTGTAGCGTTAAGCAGTAAATTAATCAGACACTCTCTAAAAGATGCCGAGTGAATATTTACTTCAGGCAATTTCAAATCCATTTTAGTAACTATCTTGACCTCTTTTTTATTGGCATGCATCTGAGCAAAACTGATACTGTCAAGAATAGCTTTATTTAAATTTTCTTTTTTAAATAACATAGTTGCCGGCTGAGCAAAAGTCAGAAGTTGTTTTATTACTTCCTCCATATGCTGTATAGATTCAAGAGCTATCTTCAGTGACCGCTTCTCTCTTACCTGAAGCCGGGAGGATTCCTTCTGCAGTTGTAAAATCATTTTTATAGAAGTTAAGGAGTTGCGGAATTCATGCGCAATCATTGCCGACATTTCTCCGACTGCCAAAAGTTTTTCAGAGCGAATCAACTGCTGCTGAAGTTTCTTCCTGAATGAAATGTCTCTTGATACAATTACACCGCGCCTATCGCCATCAGCCGTGAGATATTGCCGGCCCGCACTTTCAAACCAAAGCCACTCACCATTTTTGTGCTGCAGACGGTGAGTCACCTGGCCGCTCATTTTCTTTAGCTCAATCTTTATAAAATTATTTTCATCGGGATGGATGTAGCTAAGCAGAGATGTGCCAATCAATTCACTGTCTTCATAACCTAGGGTTGTTTTATAGTTTGGGCTTACATAAGAGAATTTACCCTTGGAATCTAATTCACAAATCAAATCATATGAATTTTCCGCAAGCGTTTTGTATCGTTCCGCGCTTTCCCGTGAAAGCTGAAGTGCTTTTTTTCTTTTTGTTATATCAACAATTATTCCCAGATAGTGAGTGATTTTTCCCCACCTGTCGCAACGGATACTCGTGTGGTCATCAACCCAAATAATGCTTCCTGTTTTTGAGACTATTCGATACTCCAAAGAAAAATCGTCCAGCGATTTGCCGGAGTTAAGCTTAATTTCTTTCGCTACTCTCTCTCTATCCTCGGGTAATATAATATCAATAAACTTAAGTTTACCTCCTACAAAATCCCGCACTGAATAACCAAAATGCTCAATATTATCGGAGACATACTCTATCGGAAATTTTCCTTCTGCGGCGCGCATAAATACTACGGCAGGACTTTTTGTAACAATGCTCTCCATCTCTTTAAGTTTCAGGAATGTTTCCTGCAAAGTTTCTTCTGCAACTTTCAATTGTGTGGAATCAATCATTATGCCTACAATGCCGCTGATAACCCCCTTGGCATTTAGGTAGGGGCCCTTATAATAAATAATCTTTCTCATAGTTCCTTCCGCGTGAAGGAAATCAGATTCATAAACCTGCAATACTCCGTTGTCTTTGACATTATTATCCATGCGCTCATGCAAGTCCGCAAGTTCCCCGGTCATTATATTTCTTACATCATACCCAATAATTTTATCCCGCTTCATTCCAATGTATCGTTCGAAGGCAGTATTGCAACCCTTGTACTTACCATTAATATCTTTATAAAATACAGGATTAGGTATTGCATCGATAAGATGTTGCAGAAATAAAAACTGCTCTTCAAGAGCAAGTTCCGCATGTTTTTTTTCTGTGATGTCAAGTACAAATCCATCCCGACGGGTAAGTATGCCGTGTTTATCTACTTGCTCTGTGAACCTGTTTGCAATCCAGCGCTTCTTTCCATCTTTACGGACTATTCTATGCTCAATATAAGTTTGCTCCGCACGGACTTTACGCGCGTTAAAAAATCTAAATATTCGCTGACGGTCTTCGGTTGCAACCATTTTTATCCATAGTTCAGGATCACGGTTATAATCTTCGGGCGTATAACCCATAATTGATTCGCACTGCGG
>CAIWTC010000367.1 GCA_903915485.1 uncultured Ignavibacteriales bacterium
CCGGCGGCGGCTTATTCTCTGATTCATTGTTTATGTTTTTATCATCTTGCCGCGGTTCTTCTTTACGCACACCGGAAGACTTCTTGTCAGGGGATTCTTGCTTTGGAGGTTTTCTTCCAAACAATTCAACAATAACCGGTTTAAGTTTTTCTTTCTGTGCGGCAGTGCAAATAGTTAACAGTTCATTGAAATGCTTGAAACGAATCATCTCTATTTTAGTCTGCAGTTCACCAATCTCTTTTGATTTTGCATTTGCCAACGCCGTATCCGGTTTGTCCTTAAACAACTCTTCTGCTAATTCCTTTTTCAGAACATCCAGTCTATCGTTGAACTGTTTGGAAAGCGCCAGTTGGTCTGTCCGCATTTTTTCAAGCTGCTTTGTTTGGTCATCAGTCAAATCAAGCGTCTTCTTCATCAAATCAACCGATTCAGAAGGGCGGCTATCTTTTTCTGTAATCTGCGGTTCACTTTTCTTAATTGTCTGCATCCATATAATTGATACAGTCAGCAGATTGAGAATCAGCAGAACAACTATCAGGATATTTCTAAACTTACTTTGATTCACAAGGTCCATCTTATATTTCCTTAAAAACTACTTTGCGATTGTTCAATTTGAAAATCGTGCCTAAGTTCAAGAACAAGTTTATCCTGCATGTTCTGCTTTGCATTTCTTTCATAATAGTAAACCACAGTTACTATATTTATCAATAAAATCAACAGAACCAACGCCTGACTAAATCCAAACCTTAGTGCAAAGTTTTTCTTACTTCTACTGTTCCGGATATCTTTTTCAGCCTTAATCCTTGTATAGAGGAAAGGATTCTCCTCAAGAACAGAGTCATTGTCAAACGACAAGAGGGTTTTTTCAACTTCCCCGAGTATCTGATTTTCTTTTAAATTTTTCATACTGTTTATTCTTATAAATGTTTCTTATAATAATTATAAAGCTTTTTCTTCAGGTTTGTCTTTGCCCTGTGTATCAGTGATTCCACCGACGATATACTCGTTTTCATGATTGATGATATCTCTTCGTAACTCATCTCATCATACTTGCTAAGCGTGAATGCAACCCGTTGATTATCGGGCAGTTTATCCAATGCCCATGCAAGTATTCTAGCTCTGTCTTTATTTTCAAGTTCTTTATCGGGAGCAATACTATCTGCAAGCGGGATGTCCTTCACCGAGTCATCCTTTCCAAAAATACTTACCAGTACAGCAAACCGTTTTTTTCTTTTCATACTCTTCAAATGATTTAAGGATTTTGTTACAGCAATCCTGTAAATCCATGTTGAAAGTTTTGAATCCGCTCTAAATGTTTTAACTGATTCATACACTTCCAAAAATACTTCTTGCGTCAAGTCCTCTGCCGATTCTTTATTCCTCAAAAACTTATAGGAGCAGTTCAAGACCATGCGCGAATACCTCTGCACAACCATGCGGAAAGTATCCTCATCTCCATTCTTAAGTTTTTTAATTATTTCGAGTTCTTCCATTCAAGAATATTTTGTTCTAAAGTATTTGACAATATTATTTAATAAAACTTGCGGATTTATATTAAAATCAATCCAATATTAACATTTTACGGCGAAATAGGGTAGTTTTTGACAAATATTCTCTACTGATGGGGATTGATTCTTAGCAATATAATTAGCTTTGTAAAACGACTAGGAAAAGGTTCAGTATATACAAATCTCCACCAAGAGATAAAGTTTCCCGATATCTTCCCGTAGTCAAGTTATGTTGTTCGTTTATAATATATTCTCGGCAACTAAAACCCGTATTAGTTTGGCGCCGATTTTATCTTCTGCACATCCAATCCAGGAGGTATTCCCTGCGGAAACCTTGCAAACATTTTAAGGTCTTTGTGCTGAATACTTTTTTCATCATACCTAAACGCCGATTGACCCCCTGCAGTTACCGAAGCAGTTACGATTATATTAATCGGCATCGTTCCAACCAGAAAAAATCCATGTGAAATTGTCGCAAGCGCCGAGACAGGAATCGTCCATCCATATTGATGCGGCTGCGCATATTGAATACTGAAGCTCTTCATTTCTTCTGTTGATACATGACTTATTCTTCCGCCGGTTTTTGGGCTTGAATCATTAAGCACAAGAACACCGGTTGAATCAACTGAAAGAAGTTCTCCGCGTACACCCTGATTGTTATTGCCTTTTATTATTATATAAGCACCGTATCGGTTAATGTCGATTTCATTTTCGGTGGGGAGATATGACGGTGCATAACAACCGCAAATCATTACAGTCGAAAGAATTGCAAAAATTAAATTACTTCTCTTCATATGAAAACGCCTTTGTATCAATTCGCGAACCCCAGAATTCATGCTCCATATAAGATTCATACATCTTATACTCCTTCGCTTCATCACTCAAGTATTCACTCGGGTACTCTATCATTTGCCGCAACTTCCATAAGTTTTTATCCTTCAACCAATGAGCACGCATCCACTCAAGATAATATCCCTTTGAATAAAGAAATAATTCATAATCCTTTCCGGATTGCGGTAGTTGAAAGTTAAACTTATACTCGCTTCCCGGCATTGAAATCAAGCGACTGTCTTTTGCAGAAAGATTTCTCAATGCTGATTCATCCTCTACACCCTTATTTAAAATATTGCTTGGGCTAATTTCAACAGGAGTTACTTTCTCCTTGATATTCGTTAATGCTGCATAATCAATCCGCCACAATCCTTTGTTAAGGACAAGTTTCAACTTTACTATATTTCCGCTGATGCTGCTCAGTGGAAGAATTTGCCTGTTGATTGCAATCGGTCCGGTTTCATAATACCCGCCCTGGAATATCCACTTTCCCAATGACTCATCATAGCTATACACATCAATATCCCCAAGTTCTTTTCTAATTCCATTTTTTAGTTTATCATTGATAGTGCTTTCCTTTTCAAGCAGTGCAAACATATCACCTAACTCATCACCCATATATCCCATCGCATTGTAAATGAAATATGTCGTCATAAGTGTCTGTCGAAAATTTAAAATCAACCCCTGTTTATCTGCACCGTATATATTGTTGAATGTAAGAAACACTTCCTCTTTACTACTGAGATTATCACCATCAGCAAGACTGAACCACTCCTGTCGGTCTTGCTCCCTAAGTGTTCTGCTGACATCCCCCTCGCTTGCCGATGCACTTATTAGATTGTGCACCATACCACATAGATAAAACTCATTCTTCGGCGACTGATAAACTCTTTCACCGGCACCCCTCGGATATGCTAGAAGTTTTACATCTTTCAAACAGTGCGTCTCTAGCGCTTCGTTCTTCATAGTAAGTGAGAATGTATTTTCCGTCAACGGAAGATTATTTAGTGCATCGATATCGGCATACTCCATCGAAGGCGCAATTGCATTCGAGAATCCTTCAGCATCAGCATAATGAAAATCATCTTTCTCATTAATATAGAATGTAGGGCATGAACCAAAACACGCCTTCGGATTCGTCAGACAGATTGCGCCAATCAGAACATCAACACCCGCAAGAATACTAAGTGCCTGAATTCTTTTGTCTTCAGTCCCTGTTAATTTCTTGTTCGTTTCAAAAATTGCTACGCTATCCAAACCAATTACAATTTGACCTTCGAACATTTTATTTCTGTTGAAATCAAAACGGGTTCCAAAACCGACAATGTAATTCTTAGCACTATCAACAGACCATGTATCACGCAAGATGCAGACATCGCCATTTTTTAAGTGTGCTTTCAGAAAAGGTTTGGTTTTAAGATTTGCGGGTTCATGAAGCAGAGTGTTCACATCACTATAATTAGAGCGGAAATAAAAAGAAGGAGAGCACGCCATAAAAGCAAAACAAAACATCAACAGCACCGCAGGCAGCAGCACTCTTCTCAAGACTCTTTTGGAAATAATAACATTCACCATAAAAAACCTTTCACTGAAACAACATCCTGTCTAATTTTATACCGGGCCTCATCTACAACACAAAAAGCATTTGAAACCCGAAACAACTTAACATTTATTTCATGCAAAATCAAGATACGGGTATTGAAGCATTGCCTTGGCAATACAAGGCAGAATCAAAAAAAAATGCACCCCTTGCGGGATGCACTAAACGATATTGCCAAAGATTCTGTATCAATAAATGAATACCCGCCTTCAGATTTTCAAGGACAATTACTTTCTCAATACGACATTTACAATGTTCTTATAAACGACCGTACTATTTGCCTGAGCATCTATTTTGGCTTTCTCAAGTTCAAATTTATACTGTGTTTTCATTTTCTTCATCTCAAATTCCCTGTCTTCTTTAAGACTTTCTTTTTCTTCCCTTTTGTCCTGGGCAATCTGCTGCTTCTCTTCAGCTATCCGTTCTTTTTCTTCCCGCTCTTTTTTCTCAAGATCTTTTTCGTACAATTTTTCACATTCCTTTATTAGATCTTGGGCCTTGCTGTAATTAGTACTGCCCTGCATAACATCGGAAGCAAGTAAAATTGCCCGGATA
>CAIWTC010000368.1 GCA_903915485.1 uncultured Ignavibacteriales bacterium
ACAAATATAATTGAGATTTCAAGCAACACAACGCTATCCCCCGTTTCAAAAGCAACATTGGATAGTGCAAGTGTGTTGATACTGTTGCACTTCCCTACTGTTAATTCATCAAAAGAAATTGTCCAGCTCATTAAAAGTGAAATCACCGATAAGAATAAATCCTTCCTGATTTTTATTGATGAAAACACTTCATACGATTTGCTCAGCGGGATTCAAAACTTTCTGCCTGTTAAATCTGGGAAAAGATTGAATGGCAGTACTAATGCACAGCCGTTAATAAACGATAAGTTTTCGAGTCACGCAATATTTAGCAATTCAAATTTAACTTCGCAGAAAGAATGGGATGAGTTTGCTCCTGTTTCTATCTCCAACAATGAATTTATTACCAAGCCCGAAGCGATTCAACTTCTTTCAGCAAAAATCGGGAACACTGCAACAACAATACCTTTGTTATCCGTCAGCAGCGTTGGTTCGCGCCGTTCAGCGGCGTTTATGTGCAGTGATATTTGGAGATGGAAACTATCATCTAAGTCGCAGTTCAGCAGTAAGTTTGACCAACTGATTCAAACAATATACAAATGGCTTTTTGCGGCTTCGCAAAAGGACCGGTTCCTGCTTAGGACTAACAAGCAATTTTATTCAGCAAATGAAAAAATAGATTTTGCCGCAGAACTTTATGACGAAAGTTTTGAACCGGTTTCAAATGCTCAAGTGTCCGTGGAGATTTCAGGAAAGTCAGTCAAACAGCAGGCATTGCTTAATTCTTTAGGGAATGGTTTTTATGAAGGCGCAGTAACTATTTCAGATACAGGTGACTTTTTCTTTAAAGGTTCGGTTCAGAATATAACGGCTAAAGTAATTCAGCCTTCAGGAAAATTCAATGTCGGAGAGAACAATATAGAACTTGTTAATCTGCGCACCGATGCAGAATATATGAAAAGAATTTCGGCGCTATCAGGCGGACAATATTTCTATCAGGACGCTGCATCAGAATACTTAAAACAGATAGAGAACTTAAACAGCGAAAATGTTACAATCAAAACAACTACAAATGAATTCGTGCTTTGGAATTCAACATGGTCGATGATTATTCTGATTCTGCTCTTTGCCGTTGAATGGTTTCTCCGCAAAAGATTCGGAATGCTTTGATGAACAAATTAGCGGGAATGATATTTGATTTTTGCCTTACATCACTGTGCATAGGCTGTTCAGAACCGCTCAAAAGCCCTAACAAATTTATATGCGATGATTGCACCGCTACTTTCAACACAGCTTCCGCCGGACAACTTCATGACACATACAGACAGAATTTTTCCGCCACCAAAATGATAGACTCGTTTTACTCATTGTTTGTCTATAACAAAGAAGAACCAATACACGAATGCATCCATTCTTTAAAATACCGTAGTAACTTTGGTGCGGCAGAACACTTTGGGGAAATGCTGGGTCAAAAATTCAAGAATGAAATCGTATCAAATGGAATAGATTTAATATTACCGGTCCCCATCCATTCGTTGCGCTATTCAGAGCGGGGCTATAATCAATCAGCATTTATCGCCAAAGGAATTTCCAAAGTATTGTCAATTTGTTACGATAAGTCACTCATAAAGCGAATCCGCAACACACCAACTCAGACAGGGCTTGACAGAGATGAAAGATTGTCAAATGTATCCAAAGCATTTAAGACAAATAAAGGAAATCTTCTTACGGGGAAAAACATTTTACTGATAGATGATGTTATTACTACGGGCGCCACTATAAATGAGTGTGCAAAAGCACTGAGGCAGTATTCACCAAATATAATTATTGCTTGCTCAGTTGCAATAGTGTAGTAACATTCGCACAGTGCAAATTTATAAAATCAAAGTTATGTGTGTTGCAATTACAACAAATTAATTTGCCCGAAGTGCGCTAACAATATTTAATCTTGCCGCCCTTACAGCGGGTAAAAATCCACCCACAATTCCCATCACTACTGCAAAAACGAGTGAAGAAATAATAATGTCAGGCGAGAGTGAAAACCCAAATTCTAACTCTGAAAATGAATTGAAATTAAGTGTTGAAACCTTTTGCGAAGTTAATAGCAAAGAAAGCAAAGTTCCAAATATCCATCCCGCGATGGCAATTATTAGCGATTCAGTCATGAATGCTGTCAGGATACTTCGCCTAAGGAAACCCAAGGCACGCATTGTTCCAATTTCGCGGACACGGTTAGCAACTGATGCATACATTGTAATCATTGCACCAATCATAGCTCCGAAACTGAATATAACGGTTATTACTGTCCCGAGTATTTTAATAAACGAGGACATAAATTCGGATTGTTCCTCATAATAAATCTGTTCAATTTTCGGCTCAAACTGGAGCAGTCTTCTTTCAGATTTAAAAACCTGTTTAAGTTCATTATATTTACTGATGTCAGCCAACTTAAATGTTACTGTTGAAACCGCGTTGCCTCTATTAAATGCATTCAGGAGCTGCAGAGCATCACCCCAAACTTCTGAGTCAAACCCTGTTCCATCTGTAGAAAATATTCCGACAACAGTCCAGTAATCTCCGGCTATTTTAACTTTGCTCCCCAACTGTGCGCCCTTGAATTTCCTGTCGATTGCTTCACCAACAATTAATTCTCTGGCCCCAAATGTGAACGGCCTTCCCTGAATCAATTTGATTTGTTTCCGCAATTCACCGTATGAGTCGCTAACACCGCGGACAGTTATGTTGCTAAGTCCGCCTGTTTTGATATCGAGATTAATGATAACAACAGGCTCTGCAGAAAGAATTGCCTGATTCTTTGAGTCCTTGGCAACTTGAGGAAGAGTTTTAATAAAATTTACTATATCTCCTTCAATTATGCTGGAGATTTCCCCATTCGCCGATTTTCTTGCTATCTTCACATTATCGGCTGAACCGGTTGATTTCAGAGTCTTCTTTATTCCGAATGACATCATTAGAACCGCAGTGAATACGAAGACCACCATGGAAATACCAAGTACTGTAATACCCGTAGTTAGTTTGCGTGATTTGAAATTTCTAATTATATAAGAAAAAGGTACAGTCATATTGTTTCTCCTATCCTACAAACCTGAAGCCATCGACAATTTTTGTCCGAATAGCTCTTGATGTCGGGAAAATGGAAGCGAATACTCCTATCATAAGGGCGGATGATAACGCTAGTACTATTGTTATTGGCTCTAATGTGAATACAGGGAAAAATCCTTTTGGCATATTCTCTTCAATTCCCTTTATCATCGGTATTGAAAGAACAAGTC
Source organism: uncultured Ignavibacteriales bacterium (assembly GCA_903915485.1). GTDB lineage: Bacteria > Bacteroidota > Ignavibacteria > Ignavibacteriales > Ignavibacteriaceae > CAIYTF01. Next base: position 3,273 of record CAIWTC010000368.1, read on the forward strand.
CGGTCAAACCGCCTAAAGCCGAAATAATCATTGACTCTCCAAAAATTAAACCTGCTATATGATAACTAGTGAATCCAAGAGTTCTGAGTACAGCATATTCCCTGGTGCGTTCCCTGGCACTCATAATCATAGTGTTGCCAAGTACAAGCATGATAATCCCGATTATCATAAAAGATAAAAAGTTCATCGCGGTTATGATTGCACTGGATGCAGATATAAAGCCTTGAGTGAATGCTCTCTCGGTTTCTGTTTTTGTTTCTGCAGAAGAATTTGCAAACAGATTATCTATTTTTTGTGAAATTTCTGCCGCACGCGACGGGTCTTTAATTTTAACTATATACCAACCCACATCATTAGCTCGCTGTGGAAATTCTTTCGTCATCCGTTCATTTAAGTTTGCCCAGTGAATAAACATTTGGGATGCATCGGTGGATTTATCGCGCGGCTGATAAATTCCTCTAATTACAAATTCCCACCTTCCCGGGTAAATATCACCCTCGATGGGGACAACATCTCCAACTTTGAATCCGTACTGCTTCGCGGTTGCAGCTCCTACAATACAAGCACTCCTATCTTTAAGGAAAGCCTCCTTCTCAGCATCTGTTAACTTAAATTCGGGATAAACATCAAATACCGTTTCAGCATCGATAGCAAGCCGTGCGAAGAAGTTATCTTTATCTTTGTACACACCTTGAAACCAGTTTGCAAAAGAGACTGATTCAACCCCGTCAATAGATTTGATTTTTTCTTTATATGAATAAGGCAGCGGGAAAATAAAAGAAACAGCCTGCCTAGTTATAAGTCTGTTTGCGGCAGCAGCATCTAACCCGACATACCATGCCGTAACTACAGTACGCAAAATACAAAATGATATAACTGCAATTGATATTCCCAAAATAGTCAGCATCGACCTCAGTTTATGACGACCGGAGTTCTTGATTATTAGTTTTAATACTTTCATAATTAATCCTTACACCAAGTCGCCTTTTTCAAGATGCTTTATGATGTGCGCTTTGGATGCTGCGCTCGGGTCGTGAGTGACCATTATGATTGTTTTTTTCATTTCCTTATTGAGACGGTCCAGCAAAGTTAGAACTTCCGCTGCAGAATTCTTGTCCAAGTCACCTGTAGGTTCATCAGCCACAATTATTGCGGGGTCAGTTACAACTGCACGGGCAATTGCGACTCTCTGTTCCTGTCCGCCTGAAAGTTGTTTAGGATAGTGGTCCATCCTGTCTCCTAATCCGACTATCGAAAGTGCAAGCTCAACTCTTTTTTTTCGTTCTGACTTACTAAGTTTTGTAAGTAAAAGCGGAAGTTCAACATTTTCGAATGCAGTAAGTACGGGAATTAAGTTATAGAACTGGAAAATGAATCCCACATTTTCAGAACGCCACTTTGCAAGAGATGTTGCACTTAACTTTGCAATATCATTTCCGTTAATAATAATTTTACCGACAGTAGGTTGGTCAATACCTGCAATAAGATTTAACAAAGTGGTCTTGCCGCTCCCTGAAGGCCCCATTAATGCTAGGAAGTCGCCTTCCTGCACATCAAATGTAATATTGTTTAGAACACTTATACTCAAACTATCGCGCTTATACTCTTTAGAAACATTTTCAATTGATATAATTATCTTTTCCATTCTCTGCCTACTCTAAGATTTTAACTTTTGAATTATTCTTTATTTTTCCTGAAGGAGAATCAACAATTTTTTCGCCTTCTTTCAACCCGGAAACCACTTCGGTATAAGACCCGAACGATTCGCCTGTAGTAATTTCAGTTTCAAGCACGACTTCATTTACAATCTTGAATACAAAACTCTGCTTCCCTCTTGCGATAATTGCAGTATATGGGATAGTTAACTTAGGCTTTTCGTCCTGTTTAACCTCTGACTTAGAACTTTCGCCTAAGAAAGTAACCTTGGCGCTCATCTCAGGCAGGACTCTTGAATCATACACCTTAAAACCAACCTTTACCATTACAGTAGCTTTTGAGCGATCTGCGGTGGGTACAACTTTTGCTACGAACCCTTCATAGCTTTTATCCGGATATGCATCCAGAGTTATAGTGCATAACTGATTAATTTTTATTTTTTCAATGTTAGATTCAGAAACATCAATCTCAGCCTCCAGCGAAGACATATCAGCCAGAGTTACAACTGCCGCTTTGGAGGAAGCACTAGCCGCCATAGGAGCAACAACCTCGCCAACATCTGCATTCTTCGTAAGAACTGTTCCATCAAATGGTGCGCGAATCAAAGTATTCTCAAGCGAAACTTCTGCAGCTGTCACCATCGACTTAGCAACATCAATCGCTGCAAGCACGCGCTGATATCTTGCTTCAGTCCCTTCAAGTTCAGCAACAGTTACGGAATTTGAAGCTGATAATTTTTTGTACCTGTTATATTGGTTTTCGGCATCCTTCGCATCTGCCTGAGCAAGTCTCAAATTCGCCTTTGCCTGTTCCAACTGCGCCTTTATATCGCTGTCTTCTAGTCTTGCGATTATCTGGTTCTTCCGAACTTTATCACCTTCAACCACACCAAGGAATACAAGTCTTCCCATCCCCTTCGATGCAACAGCAGCTTTTCGTTGCGCCACTACATAACCACTGGCAGTTAGAATTGCATTTTTTTCTGAGGATTTAGTTAACACAACCGAAGCAGTTTTAACTTCGATTGCACTTTGAAAAGTTGGGAGAGTAAATACTAAGACAACAGCAACTACAACTATTATAGCTGCTGCGATGAGGAATTTCTTTTTGTTATTATTTGAATCGTAGTTTTCTGTTCTGTTTATTTTGAGCGCGCTCAAATCTACATTTTGGGTTTCCATGTCAGTCCAATTTTAAGGTAAGTTCAATTTATGGATTTTTCATTGCCTCATCATACTTGGCAGTATGAGCAGGGTCAATTAATTTAAGTGTTTTATAAATATCTTTATCTTTCAATCCACGCAGTCTGTCGATTATTTCCCCGTACTTTGCATCAAAGAAAGTTCTTAAATACAAACTCCTTGATTCTATCTTGGACTGAAGTGACTCTAACAGCTTAAGAAAAGCTATAATTTTCTCCTGGGATTTCTGCACATACACATCCCGCTTAGCAGTGTTGATATTTTTCTGTGCGTACATATCAATCGCATAATGATAATCACCAACACCTTCTCTAATCACACGGTACTTTTCAGACAGCAGATTTTCGACTAAGTCCCGTCGATTGAAATTACCCGTATTAGAAATCCAACCGCTGCTTGTTGAACTGGACTGCGCCATCAACGAAATATCGGATGCACGGCTGAAAAATGTTGTGCCGCTTAGCTTTTCCCACGAATCACACTCTAAGCCGATTATAAGCAGAGCATAATAGTTTAGCAAACTGGTAATAGAATTGAAAACTTGCGGGTTAAAATAAAGCGTTTGGTTTTTTTCATATGCAAAGCTCCAAGTATTATCGAATACTCTCAGCATCGGTGAGAAATCAAGACTTTTATAAATCTTTCTCTGACTTGTAACAACTATCTGACCTGTATAATTAACCTCGTCCTGAGCTGTTGCAACTGCTATATTAAATGTACAGTTAATTCTGTCGTATGACCAATCAGCACCTGAAAATTTATTTGAATTTAGATAGGTTTGAATATCGTCAGCAAATCTGATAAGACTTTCCTTATTCATTACCGGAAGATTTCTATAATCAGCGGTAACAGTGGCATTCAGTTCCTGTCCTAATGCTGTTTGGGAAACAACGAAACTTAAAATAATTAATAAAAATAATTGTCTATACATATGAACTATTTCTTGAATTTTTTAGATATTTAAGTTGTCAATATACATAATTTATTATCGAATCAATTGTGAAATATTTATCTCTTTTTTTGATGCTATTATTTGTTTCATACAGGGTGTCTGCACAATCATTTTTGGGGAGCAGAACATCGGCGCTGTGTAGTGCCGAATTAGTTTCAGAGAAGAGTATTCTTACTGCAACAGTTTGCCCTGCAACACTATCAAGATTCAGGTCGTCATCTATTGAGGTTGCATATAGTCCCGCACCTTTTGGATTACAAGAACTCAAGACATTCAGTTTCGGCGCCTCCTCCAATTATTCGTTTGCCGACATTGGTTTGTTTGTTGAGAATTACGGATACGAATTATTTGCACAGAACCGTGTACAGGTGGTTCTAAGTAG
>CAIWTC010000369.1 GCA_903915485.1 uncultured Ignavibacteriales bacterium
ACCCGCTTTAGCTTCTTCAATTTTTGGATTTGATTGTATCCCGCCAAAATATTTGTCGATATGCTTCATTATTGTCTTTTCATTGAAATCACCGACCAAAGCGATAGTTGCGTTGTTAGGTGCATAGTATAACTTAAAGAACTCCTCAACATCCTGCTGCGAATATTTCCCAATTTCATCCAGCGTACCTATAATCGGTTTTGAGTATGGGTGACCTTCTTTATACAGAATCTGCAGTGATTTTTCTTCCGAAAGACCATAAGGTTGATTGTCATATCGTTGACTCCGTTCATTCTTAACAACACCTATTTGATTTTCCAATGTTTCGGAATTAAGTGCGGGGATAAAGTTTGCCATTCTGTCTGATTCCAAGTAAAGGACCGTATCAAGATACTGTTTAGGTACCTTCTCATAGTAACTTGTATCATCGTACCCTGTACCTGCATTGCAGGAACCGCCGGTTTTTTCAATCACGGCAAAGTGCTCTCCCTTTTTAACATTCTGTGAACCTTCGAACATCATGTGCTCAAAAAGGTGCGCCAGACCACTCTTTCCCTGCGGGTCATTTGCCGAACCTACATTGTATAGAATATCAAATGCAATCAAAGGATGATTACTGTTTTTAAGCAGCAGCACCTTCAGACCATTATCCAGAGTATTAGTTGAAATATTAAATTTAAACATGTTTTAATTTACCATTTGATTGTTTTTTCCCCGTAGAAGTTTAGTTGATTATTTTGTTTCACAATATAATGAAAAACTTTTGCGTTATAAAAATCTTAAGTTATTTTGTTGCTATGTTTTTATAAATCTTATTTAATGACAATTCTTTTTAGTGTTGTTATTTTTCTCTAAGAGTTATTAAAAGCATACTTATCCACACCTTTATAATTTATTTATTTTTCTCTCCAAATTATATTTTAGTAATAGTAGTGTTGATAAGTTGATAACTTTGATATGTTTTGTTTATAACTCAAACAACAAGCAATACAGCGTTATTTATCAACATATGAAATGTGTATTACTCCAGATAGAGGGGTGGTTATCAACAAAACCAAGTTGTTAAGATATTCCCAACAGGTTACTAACATACTTATCAACATATAAACAAGGATTTATACTAAAACAAATATTGGTTTTAATGATGATATATTAGTTTTATATCACCACCAACAAAACGCAAAAACATAAAATAAATTTATGTTTTCTTTCCTTCAATAGCTGCTCTAACAAAACCATCAGCAGCAACTAATCTCTGTTTTGCTTCTTCAAAACCAACACCTGACTTAATCATAACCAAAGCGGATTTAACATGCCAACCCGATTTTTCCAAATAAGCAGTTGCCTCTTCATAAGACACACCGGTAATAATCATAACTATGCGTTTAGAGCGTTCAACAAGTTTGGAGTTTGTCATTTGCAAGTCAATCATTAGGTTTTCATAAACCTTGCCGAGACGAATCATTGCGGTGGTGGTGAGTAAGTTAAGAATCATTTTTTGTGCGGTGCCGCTTTTCATTCTGGTTGAACCCATAATCACTTCCGGCCCGACAGGAACACAGATAGGAACATCAACACAGTCTAGCGAGAAGTTGTCTTTCGATGAACATGTAATAAAGATAGTCGAGGCACCCAACTCTTTTGCTTTTTTAACCGCGCCGATTGCATAAGGTGTGCGGCTGCTTGCGGCAATTCCGCAGACTACATCATTTGAGGTGACCTTAAGCGCGGAAACATCATTTGCGCCGTTTTCCTCTTTATCTTCAGCACCCTCCTGTGCCCTGAACATTGCTTCCTTACCGCCGGCTATTGCGCCGAGGATTAATTCATGCGGAGTTCCGAATGTAGGTGGGCACTCAGCAGCATCAAGCACACCAAGGCGACCACTTGTACCTGCGCCGAAATAAAGCAGTCTTCCGCCGTGTTTTAGTGAGGAAACAATTAATTCAACAGCTTTGGAAATGGGCTCCAGTTCTTTTTCAATAGCAAAAGCAACGGTTTTGTCCTCGGAGTTTATCAACGCAAGAATATCCTTAACGGACATTGCATCGATATTCATAGATATAGGGTTTCGCTGCTCGGTTGCGAGGTTAGAGATTTCGTTGAAAAGATGTTTTGAGGATTCTGTGTTTGACATACTTATTTTTAAACTGCTTAAAAGTTTACACAGAGGAGCATAGATAAAATATCTCCGTGGAAATTGACCGCTAAAAATGAGCAGTCTTTACCCGATTAATAACTACAAAGTCTATAGAATGTTTTAACTACTTAACCAATTCAATAAGAATCAGTTTTTTGCCTTTAATATTCTTTACATTAGTCGGTTTATAGTGAAGGTCAAACACGGTTGACTTCTTAATATTAGGACCGTATTTCAATTCGGCTTTAGCAAATTCATCCGCTAGGTCGCCGCCTTTCATGGCAAGCAAATAAGCTTTTTCCTTAACCAAAGGAAGAGCATATCTTAATAATATAATTAAAGGAACTGTAGCACGGCTTACAACAAGGTCAAAAGATTCTTTGTGCTTTTCAATAAATTCAGGGTCTTCTACTCTTGAGCATTCTACCTTGATATTATTGAGCATAAGTTTATCAATAAACTCTGCAACAGCATCGGTTTTTTTCTTAATCGAATCAACCAACACACCCCTCATCATCGGTTTCATTATGGCCAAAGGGATGCCTGGAAAACCACCGCCAGTTCCTATATCAAGGAAGCGGGTACATTTTTCGGGGATATCTTTTGCGATATAAGAAGATAGAAAAATGTGGTTTTCTACGAGCGACTCCATATCTTTTCTTGAGATAAGGTTCAACGCTTCGTTTTTATCAGTTAATAAGTCAGCAAATTTTGCCAACCTCTCCATCTGAGACATATCGGGGTTGTACCCGTTCTCCCAGTAGAAAGAAGTTATTTGTTTTAAGTACTGTGATTTATTCTCTGCCATGATTCTCCAAAAAAAATAAATTATTTTTTTAAATATACCAATAAAATTGAAATATCTGAGTGTGTAACCCCAGAAATTCTTGATGCCTGACCCAAGGAACGGGGTTTTATTTTCTGAAGGCGCTCCCTTCCTTCTGTAGAAAGAGTTGTTAATTCAAGAAAATTAAAGTCCATAGGAATCCGTAACTCATCGTATTTTTCCACTTTGGCAATAAATTCATGCTGTCTTAAAATATAGCCTTCGTACTTGATTTCTGTTTCCGCCAATTGAAAAACATCCGGTGTAAAACTTTCAAAAGAAGTATCCGAAACTTTTGCTTTGTCAATAAGCGGTAAGATATCTCCAACAGTAATTTCGGGCCGCTTAATTATTTTTGATGCATACTCTGAAAACTCCACCGTGGGGGTGTTCTTTGATTCAAGTATAGGATTAATTATTTCGGTTCTCAATTTATATGTATCAAATAATGAAACACATTGCGCGACTGCTTTTCGTTTTGCTTCAATTGCGTCATTTGTTTCATCGGATATCAAACCAAATTCATTCGCGTACTTTGAAAGTCTTAAGTCTGAATTGTCCTGCCTCAAAACAAGTCTGTGCTCCGCGCGTGAGGTGAACATTCTATAAGGTTCTTCGGTTGATTTATTTACAAGGTCATCTGCTAACACACCGATATATGCTTCGCTTCTTTTAAGGACAAATTCTCTTTTCCCCGTGATTTTTGCCGCTGCGTTTATGCCTGCAATAAGTCCCTGTGCGGCGGCCTCTTCATATCCTGAAGTTCCGTTTATTTGTCCCGCAAAGTAAAGTCCGTTAATAAGTTTGGTTTCGAATGTCAAGTCAACTTGATGTGGTGGAAAGAAGTCATACTCAACCGCATAACCAGCGCGAACCATGTTCACATTTTCTAATCCGGGAAGTTGCTTCAAAGCCTCAATCTGAATTTCAGCAGGTAGAGATGTGCTGAAACCGTTTAGGTAAATTAAGTCTGAGTCTAATCCTTCAGGTTCAAGGAAAAGTTGATGTCTTGGTTTATCAGCAAA
>CAIWTC010000370.1 GCA_903915485.1 uncultured Ignavibacteriales bacterium
ATTTCTCTTGAAAGTTGGAGGCTTGTTATTAACTGCTCTGAGCCTGTAAGGCATCAGAGTCATGTAAGGTTTGCAAATCATTTTGGCCGTTACGGATTCAAGGAAACTGCACTTTCAGCATGCTATGCAATGGCGGAAACAACATATGGCATCACGCAGACTGAACCGGGAGTTGTTCCGCGAGTGGTTTATGCAGACAGACAAAAAATTGCTGATGGATATTTAGTCCTGACAGATGATATTTCAAAAGCACGCTCTTGTGTGTCCTCCGGGAAACTAATCCCCGGATGCGGAATCAGGATTGTTGATGAAAACAGAAATGATTTACCTGAAGACAGAATAGGTGAGATTGCTATCAGTTCGGTTTCAATGTTTGACGGTTACAGGAACTACCCTGAAAAAACCGCAGAAGTTTTAGAGGGTGAATGGTATTACAGTGGTGATTATGGATTCCTTTATGAGGGTGAATATTACATCATCGGAAGAAAAAAAGATATTATAATTGTTGCGGGTAAAAACATTTATCCGGAAGATATTGAAGATACGGTCAACAAAGTTGAAGGTGCTATGCCGGGCAGAGTTGTAGCCTTAGGGTACGAAGACAATGAATTAGGTACTGAAGTAGTCGCCGTAATTCTTGAAAGTAAAATAGAGACTATTGAAGAAAAGAAAAAGTTACGAATGAAAGTTTTGGAGGCAGGTATCGCAAATGACCAGAATATAGCAAGAGTCTATATTGTTCCGTCGCGCTGGCTGATTAAAAGTTCCGCCGGTAAACCTAGTCGCAAAGCTAACAAAGAACGCATTTTATTAAACAACGATTTCCTCGTGGAGTAGAAAATGATTACAGAAAAATTTAAAAGCGCAATCTTAAAAGAACTCAAACTTGATGAGTTCGAAATTAAAGATGAAACCCTTGCAAATTCAATCCCCGGATGGGATTCATTAAATCATATCAATGTTATTCTTGCAATTGAAAAAGAATTTAGTGTTAAATTCAAAAGCATAGAAGTATTGAAATGTAAAAATGTGGGAGACCTTCAAAAGTTAGTTGACTTAAAGTTAAACAAGTAATCAGAAAGTAATACTCCGATATGATGGGAATCGACATAAGTAAAATCTATTCGCAGTTTATCCATGATAAACAGGATAGTTCACGAACATTTCAATGGGCGTATGATAATTCTTTTTTCTTTTTTATTTTTATCGGATTACTGCTGTTCTTGTTTTTGGCTCAAAAAGACCGTCGTTTAAGATGGGCCTTGCTTACGGGGTTCTCGTTCTATTTTTATTATAAGGCTATTGGTTATCTGCCATATGTCCTGCTTATCTCTACAATTGTAAACTACGGTTTAGGTAAAGTTCTTATCAAGGATTACAAAGATGTTCTTAAAAAAGCCGCCTTAATATTTGGAGTGGTTTTTAATGTTGGAGCATTAGGGTATTATAAATACACGAACTTCCTGTTTTCTGCCTTTGCCAATTTTAAAGGACAGGAATATACTCCTTTAGCGATAATAATTCCAATGGGAATATCATATTTCTCATTTAAGGCGCTGAGTTATCTCTTTGATATTTACTACGGAAGCTTAGAAAAAGAATATTCATTTTCTGACTTTTTGTTATACATGGTATTTTTCCCTTCTGTTATGCAGGGGCCGATTGATAAATCCCGAGACTTCCTTCCGCAGATTGATAATGATTACCACCTGGACAGAGAAGGTGCTGCAAAGGGAATCTTCCTGATTATGTCGGGGCTTATTAAGAAAGTTGTAATCGCTGATTATTTAAGATTCTTTTTAGTTGAGAGAGTAATGGAGTCACCGGATAGATTCACCGGAGTTGAAATACTTATCGCTATCTACGGTTACGCAATTTACATATATTGTAATTTCTCAGGATTCACTGATATGGGAATTGGTATTGCACAACTAATGGGATTTAAGTTGACAGATAACTTTAATTTCCCATATAAGGCAAAGAGTGTTGCTGAGTTTTGGCGCAGATGGCATATGTCACTTTCGAGTTGGCTTCAGGAATATTTGTTTGTCCCATTGCAGATGTCAATGAGAACCTTAAGATTAATGGGTAATGTTCTGGCCGTGTTTATTACTTTTGTTATATGCGGTGTTTGGCATGGAGCAAGTTGGAATTTTATTATATGGGGTGCGCTGCATGCGTTTTTCATGGCATTCGCACTTGCAATAAAAAAACCGAAAGAAAATTTTTATAAGTTGATTAGGATTGATAGGTTAGTAAAAACCAAAGCATGGGGCGTCCTGCAGGTTATATTCACTTTTCATCTTATCTGTTTTACCTGGATTGTTTTTTCTATACCTGACCTGAAAATCATTCCATATGGTATTCAGATGACCAATAACTTTACATTTTATATTAACATTCCTGATTCAGTGGTTATGCATCAGATGTACGACCAAATGACCATGTTCTTTAAGGCAAATGTTTTTTGGCAGTTCATTGCCGCATATCCGATGATAATGGTTCTTTTAGTTTCAGCATTCGTACTGCATTATATTCCTGCAAGTGTATATACTAAAGCGGAGTATTATTTCAGTAAACTGCCGATTGTAGTTCAGGCACAAGTTCTAACATTGGTTATTTGGATAGTTACTCAGTCGCGTTTTGCAGATTCACCACCGCCGATATATTTTAACTTTTAATAGATTTAACGGGATGACTCTTTTATGAAAAGATTATTGATATCTTTTTTAGTTATATTGCTATATACTTCAGGCACTTCAGCAACAAGAGATACTTCTTTTAAATATTTAGGTGTGGCCGGAGTAAACGCTAATCAGGCATCATTTACTAACTGGACACAGGGTGGCGATAATTCACTTTCCTGGACAGTGTTTTCAAATTTGGGGATGGATTATGCTGATTCACTGTGGCGTTTTGGAAACCGGCTAAAACTTTCTTACGGAAGGTCGAAAATTGGCTCTACTGAATTCAGAACTAATGATAATGAACTTTATTTGGAATCTGTGCTGGCTTATAAAATTGGGTGGAGGGTTGATCCGTATTTTTCAAATACTGTTCGTTCGACGATAACCTATGGTTATGATTATAAGAGTAGTTTGACAGAGCCTATTTCTAATTTTTTTGATCCGGGTTATATCACGCAGAGTTTAGGGTTTACTTATAATGAATCAAAGAGTGTGTTTACAAGATTAGGCTTAGGACTTCAAGAAGTAATCACAAATAAGCATAGGAATTTTACTGATGACGCAAACTCAGCAGGCAAATTAGAAGCGTTTAAGTTGGAGGCAGGTTTTGAATCTGTTTCCGACGCACAAGTTGCCTTAGATGAAAATCTGCAATATCAGTCAAAGCTAAGATTGTTTACAAGATTTCAAAAAATGGGGGTGTGGGATGTACGGTGGGATAATACCGTTACGGCAAAAGTAACAAAATATATAAATGTTAATTTGAATGTTTTAGTGGTATATGAAAAAAGTCAGTCACTTAAAACGCAACTTAAACAAGCGCTGCAAATGGGGTTGACATACTCTTTCCTTTAGGAAAAATGTATATAAAAATAGATAGATGAATTTAATTTGAATAGGATGCTCTGATTTAGATGAGAAAAAATTTGCCATTGATGTCAATATTTATGGTTGTGTTTATTGACCTTTTAGGTTTTGGAATATTGATTCCAATACTTCCTGCTTTTACAAAAAATGTACTGCATAAACCTGAGTCGTATGTAGGTATTGCAATTGCAATATATTCGTTGGTCCAGTTTTTATGTAACCCAATATTTGGCAGTCTTTCGGATAAATACGGAAGAAGAAAAATAATATTATTCACGCTGTTCCTTAATTCGATGGGATATGTAGTATTCGCATTCACTCAAAGTTTTTTGATGCTTGTTATTTCAAGAGTAATAGCAGGAGTAGGCGGAAGTACGATTGGCGTAGCACAGGCATACATTGCTGATGTAACAACGAAAGAGAACCGCTCAAAAGGAATGGGACTTATCGGCGTTGCGTTCGGTATGGGTTTTGTTTTTGGCCCGATAATAGGCGGATTGCTTTCAACGATTGGATATGAAATTACCGGATTTGCCAGTGCGGCATTTTCTATGCTCGCGCTTATTTTGAGTTATTTTTTCCTTCCTGAATCCAAAGTACGAGATTTGATTGCTAGCCAGAAAGTTAAGATTCAAAGAAAGTTGATAGATATTGATGGATTCCGAAAAGTATTTGCCAATCCAACATTGGCAGTAATTATCTCGCTCTTTTTTATCATTACTTTTTCAGTCGCAAATATTTATGGAACATTCGCTTTAATGGGAACTGAGCATTATCATTTCAGCAATAAAGAAAATGGATATATATTTGGAATTGTTGGTATAGTCGGAGCAATGGTTCAGGGAGGATTAATCGGACGATTAAGTAAGTATTTTACAGATGTCCGTTTGATTACAATTGGTTCTGTGTTCATGATGCTTGGACTTGGCCTACTACCTTTTGGCGTATGATTTGCTACAGTTGCTCTCACTGCAGGTATGATGTCGTTAGGCACGGGTATTTTACAACC
>CAIWTC010000371.1 GCA_903915485.1 uncultured Ignavibacteriales bacterium
AACCTATCAACAATTCCGATAAAGATAATCAAAGATATACCGTTACCAATACCTTTTTCAGTAATCTGCTCGCCCATCCACATCAAGAATATAGTTCCGGAAGTTAAAACTGCGACAGCAACAATTCTCCAGAAGAATGTCGGTTCAGGAATTATAGATAAATTAGCAACACTTAAAGAGGAAAGACGAATCGTCACACCCCAAGCTTGCATTGCCGCAATTAAAACTGTAAAATATCTCGTAAGCTGTGTAATTTTCTTTCTACCATCTTCTCCTTCTTTCTGAAGTTTCTGGAAGTAGGGAACAAAAGCACCCAACAACTGAATGATAATAGAAGAACTTATGTAAGGCATAATTCCCAACGCAAACAATGCAGCATTAGAAAAAGCCCCGCCTACGAACATATCATAAAGACCAAAAAGTGTGTTATCAGATTGTGTCTTCATTTCCGCTGCTAATGCAGAAGCATCAACACCGGGAATTGTGATATGTGCTCCAATTCGCACGATTATCAGCAAAGCCAAAGTATATAAAATTCTTTGACGCAGTTCGTGGATTTTGAATATATTCCTAAAGGATTCCGTTAATCTTGACATCTATTTATTTTATCTATGCAATATTAGTAATAGTTCCGCCAAGAGCTTCAATCTTCTCTTTTGCAGATGCACTGAATTTGTATGCTTTTATATCAACTTTAACTTTTAAGTCACCAACGCCCAAAATCTTAAAAGGACGGCTTGATGATAAAAGTCCTGCTTTGTATAGTGCAGCTGTATCAACTGCGTCAGCCTGTACTCTACCATTATCAATTGCGGTTTGAATCTGGTATAAATTAACAGCCTGATAAATTATTTTGAAAGGACTTTTGAATCCAAATTTTGGAACGCGTCTTTGAAGAGGCATTTGTCCACCTTCAAACCATGCTCTGTGTTTTGCACCTGAACGGGACATCTGTCCGTTCATACCACGGGTTGCTGTTCCGCCGTGTCCTGAGCCTTCGCCGCGGCCAACTCTTTTTTTCTTTGACTTTGCGCCTTTGGCGTGTTTTAGATTGCTAAGTATATCCATTTTTAAACCTACTACTCTTCTGTTATTTCTTCAACTACTACTAAGTGTTTAACTTTGTTGACCATTCCTCTGATCTGAGGTGTGTCATTTTTTACTGTGGTATAACGAGGGCGCCCTAAGCCTAAGGCTTCAATAGTTCTTTTTTGATCTATCGGACGATCGATTATACTTCTTGTTTGAGTAATTCTTAACTTTTTCATTTTTTCTTCTATTAAGCGTTAAATAATTCATTCAAAGACATTGAACGACGGCCTGCCATCGTTTTTGCATCAATCAAATTGATGAGCGCATTCAAGGTTGCTTTAACCTGATTGTGCGGGTTGCTTGAACCTAATGACTTAGTCAAAACATCCTGTACACCGGCTGATTCAAGTACCGCGCGAACACCGCCGCCAGCAATCAAGCCCGTTCCCGGTGATGCCGGTTTCAACATTACTCTTCCTGCGCCGTATTTTCCAATAACAGTGTGAGGAACAGTTCCTTTGAATAATGATACCTTTACTAAACTTTTCTTAGCATCGTCAACGCCTTTTTGAATTGCATCAGTTACTTCGTTTGCTTTTCCAAGCCCAACTCCGAGCACACCATCTCCGTTTCCAACCACTACAATAGCGTTGAAACTAAAACGGCGTCCGCCTTTTACTACTTTGGCGACACGGTTAATAGAAATAACTTTTTCTTTCAAATTATCAGCGTCTGATACTCTCAAACTCTTATTGTTTCTCACTAAATACTCCGAACAAATAAATTTTTATATGGCTGCCGAGAGAGGATTCGAACCTCTGCATACGGCTCCAAAGGCCGCTGTCCTACCGTTAGACGACTCGGCAATTGATTAAAATTTCAAACCACCTTCACGCGCACCTTCAGCAATTGCCTGAATGCGACCGTGATAGCGATAACCGTTTCTATCGAATACACAACCGACTATACTTTTCTCGGCTGCTTTCTTCGCTAACAAAGTTCCAACGAGTTTCCCCTTTGAAACTTTCCCTTTACAATTCTTTAAGTCTTCTGCTATTTCTTTTGAAAGAGAAGAAACACCAACGAGAACATTTCCGGAAGAGTCATCTATTAGCTGAGCATATATCTGCTTTAAGCTTCTATAGACAGTCAAGCGCGGTTTCTCCGGTGTCCCTGATATCTTTTTACGGATTTTTATTTTCGATCTCTCTCGGGAGTTAGACTTGTTTATCATTATTATTAATCCTTAATTACTTGCCTGCTGTTTTACCGGCTTTTCTTCTTACAGTTTCGGTACTATATTTAATACCTTTACCTTTATAAGGTTCTGGTTTGCGGAACGATCTGATTTTCGCTGCAACTGAACCAACCAATTGTTTGTCGTATCCACTAATGTGAATTTGCGTAGGTGTTGGGGTTGCCAAAGTTATGCCTTCGGGAGGCATAAAATAAATTGGATGTGAATATCCAATTGTTAAAAGTAAATTTGTTCCTTTTACTTCTGCTTTGTAACCAACTCCAACTATATCCAATATCTTGGTATAGCCTTCTGTTACACCTGTAACCATGTTTTGAATTAATGCACGAGTCAATCCATGAAGTGCTCTAGTTTCTGCGATATCATTATCACGGGTAACTAATACTTCGTTGTTTTCAATCTTCACTGCAACTTTATTCAAATATGATTCAGCCAACTCACCCTTGGGACCTTTAACTTTAATTAAATTACCCACCATAGAGACTGTAACTCCATTAGGGATAACTACTGGTTTTTTTCCTATTCGTGACACTTAAACTCCGCCAATTACCAAATTTCACATAAAACTTCGCCGCCAACATGATCTCTGCGGGCTTGGCGATCTGTCATCAATCCTTTGGAAGTGGAAACAATAGAAATTCCAAATCCATTTAATACGCGCGGAAGGTCTTCAACGCCGGCATAATTTCTTAAGCCAGGGACGCTGATTTTTTTCAAACCGCTTATTGCGCTAATTCCATTTGAATATCTCAATGAAACGCGAATAACATTTTGCTTCTTGTCTTCAATAATCAAAAAATCATTAACATATTTTTGATCTTTTAATATTTGAACTATTCCTTTTTTCATATTTGAACTAGGAATATCAACTCTTTTCTTTTTTGCTTTGATTGCATTTCTAACTCTCGTTAGAAGATCTGCAATTGGATCTGTTGTAGCAGACATATTTACTCCTTACCAACTAGCTTTCTTAACGCCCGGTATTTCGCCACGAAGCGCTTTTTCTCTAAAAACTAAACGAGAGAGTCCAAACTTTCTGTAATAAGCTCTCTGTCTTCCTGTTACTACGCAACGATTTCTTTGGCGAATGAGAGATGAATTCCTTGGAAGTTCTTGCATTTCATCATATCTGCCTTCCTTCTTCAGAGTCTCTCTGATTTCCTTATACTTTTCGTATAATCTTTTTCTTTTTGCTTCACGGGCGAATAAACTTTTTCTTGCCATGCAGGTATATTACCTTATTTCTTTTTTTCTAAATGGAAGTCCGAAAGCCATTAACAATTCGTAGGCTTCGTTATCTGTTTTTGCTGTCGTTACAAAAGTAATATCCATTCCTAAGATTTTAACTACTTTATCAACATTAATTTCCGGGAAAATGATTTGTTCTTTGATTCCAAGAGTATAATTGCCTCTTCCGTCAAATGACTTATCTGATATTCCTCTAAAATCTCTAACTCGTGGAAGAGCGACATTCACAAATCTATCTAAAAATTCGTACATTCTTTCTCTTCTAAGCGTGGTTTTAACACCGATGCTCATACCTTCGCGAAGTTTGAAATTAGAAATAGCTTTCTTTGCTTTTCTAACTATGCTTTTCTGTCCGGTAATAGTTTCCATTGTTTTAACTGCTTCTTCCATGATTTTTGGATCAGACACTGCTTCACCAACACCCATGTTAATAACAATTTTATCCAACTTTGGAACCTGCATTACTGAAGTATAGTTAAACTTTTCTTTCAGCTTCACGGTAATTTCGTTTTTAAAATAAATACCTAATCTTGAAGGTACTCTAAGATCCGTTTCAGAAACTTGTGGTTTTGTTTCAACCGCAACTTTCTCCTGCACTTTTTTCTTCGCTTTTACCGGAGCTTCTTTTGTTGGTTTTTTCTCAGCCATTTTTTATAATCCTATTTCAATTTTCGACTTAGATCATTTCGCCAGATTTAACACTGATTCGAACATATTTCTTTTTTGTTTTTTCATCTAAAACCTTCTGTGAACCAACCCTTGTTGGAACATTCAGTTTTGGGTCTACTAACATAACATTAGAAATATGGATAGGCATTTCTTTTTCAATAATACCGCCTTGCTGATTTCTCTGCGAAGGGCGTGTATGTCTTTTTCTAAGATTAACACCTTCGATAATCACTCTTGAAGTTTTTGTATATATCTTCAAGACTTTTCCGGTTTTTCCATTATCATTTCCGGCTATTACTTTGACCTTGTCGTTTTTCTTTATTCTAAATTTCATATTCTCTAATCCTACAATACTTCTGGAGCTAAAGAAACAATTTTCATAAACTGTTTTTCCCGTAATTCTCTGGCAACTGGTCCAAAAATACGCGTTCCTTTAGGTTCATTTTGATTGTTTATTAATACTGCTGCGTTTTCATCAAATCTGATGTATGAACCATCTTTGCGTCTTACTTCTTTTTTGGTTCGTACTATCACAGCTCTTGACACTTCGCCTTTTTTGACGGTAGCATTCGGAGTTGCTGATTTTACTGATACAACAATTAAATCACCGACAGATGCATATTGCCTTCCGCTGCCGCCTAATACACGAATACATTTTACTCGTTTTGCGCCGGAGTTATCCGCCGCTACTAAATTAGTTTCTTCCTGAATCATTGAAACAATTCCTCGCTATTTCACTTTTTCGATGACTTCAACAAGACGCCACCTTTTGTTTTTACTCAATGGCTTGGTTTCCATAATTTTCACCACATCACCAATCGAGCATTCATTTTTGTCGTCTTGAGCCATTAATTTGGTAGTCTTCTTGAAATACTTCTTATATATTTCATGAGGTACTTTTCTTTCGATGGCTACGGTAATAGTCTTATCCATCTTATTGCTCACGACTTTACCGACTCTCGTTTTTCGTAATGATCTTGCTGTTAAATTACTCACTTATAAACTCCTTATGCAACCTAATTAGTTGAACTTTGATTTGATGCACGCTCTTGCATTAAGGTATTTAACCTTGCAATAGTCTTCTTTGCTGCTTTAATTTTCGATGTGTTCGATAACTGCTTCAAAGAATGTGCAAACCTTAAGTCTAACAAATTATTTTGCTCTTCTTCAATATGTGTTTTTACTTCTTGATCCGTCAATTGACGCAATTCATATAATTTCATTCTAGTCTCCTACTACGCTTCTAAATCTGGGCGTTTACAAACTTTTGTTCTTATAGGCAGCTTATGTGAGCATACTCTTAACGCTTCATGTGCTATCTCGGTGCTAACTCCAGATATCTCGAACATTACTCTACCTGGTTTAATAACTGCAACCCAGAATTCCGGAGCGCCTTTACCTTTACCCATACGAGTTTCGAGTGGTTTTTTAGAAACCGGTTTATCAGGGAATATTCTAATCCAAACTTTTCCGTCTCTTTTCATTTTTCTTGAAAGAGCAACACGGCATGCTTCAATCTGACGACTGGTTATCCATGCTGGTTCCAAAGCTTTTAATCCGTAATCACCGAAAGAAACCGAGGCTCCTCTCTGTGCTTTTCCTTTCATTCTACCGCGTTGTGCCT
Organism: uncultured Ignavibacteriales bacterium; assembly: GCA_903915485.1. Classification (GTDB taxonomy): domain Bacteria; phylum Bacteroidota; class Ignavibacteria; order Ignavibacteriales; family Ignavibacteriaceae; genus CAIYTF01. Next base: position 5,832 of record CAIWTC010000371.1, read on the forward strand.
TGCGGAATTTTACGCGTTTTGGCAATAACATATATTAATATCTCCGATGTTTTTAGTCAGAAAACCGTTTGCCTAAGATTTCTCCACGGCAAATCCAAACTTTTATTCCTATCGAACCGTAAATTGTTTCGGCTCTTCCATTAGCGTAATCGATATCCGCTCTTATTGTGTGCAAAGGAACTCTACCTTCTTTGTACTGTTCGGTTCTTGCCATTTCAGCACCACCGAGACGACCAGCACACATAATCTTAATACCTTCTGCACCCATACGCATTGCTTGTGATATTGACATCTTCATCGCACGGCGGAAAGAAATTCTGCCTTGCAACTGGTTTGCAATATTTTCAGCAACCAAATAAGCATCTAATTCAGGACGCTTAATTTCACTAATCTGTACTTTAACATCTTGTTTAGTGACTTGTTTCAATTCTTGTTCTAAGGATGAAATTTCTTTTCCACTCTTACCAATTACAACTCCTGGGCGGGAGGTATGAATTGTTACTTGAATATTTTTAGATGTTCTATCCAATATTATTCTTGAAATACCGGCTTTTTTTAATCTTTGACGGATATAATTTCTTAAATTTGAATCTTCTTGAAGCTTTTCAGAATAACTTCTTTTTTCGAACCAATTAGATTCCCATCCTCTTATTATTCCAACACGAAATCCTACTGGATTAACTTTTTGTCCCAAGTTATTCTCCTACGACTTTTTTGCTACTATTACAGTTAAATGGCAAGAACGTTTTCTTACCCTAAATGCGCGTCCCATTGGTGCAGGCGATATTCTCTTTATTGTGGGACCTTGATCTACAAATGCTGCTTTTACGTATAAATCTTCAGGGGTAAGTCTTTCGGAACTTCCGCTGCCGTTAATCAAATTAGCTACTGCTGAGCGCAATGTTTTTGCTGCATCGCGACCCGCATGTTTGCTATGAAAATGTAATACTTCTAGGGCTCTATCCACAGAAACTCCGCGAATTAAATCCACTACTAATCTCATCTTTCGAGGAGATGAAGGTATATGTCTAGTAAGCGCTTTGGCTTCCATTTTTAATTCCAATTCCTTTCTTTACTTCGATTTTGAAGCTTTTTCAGCTTTTGTACCTGGATGAGACCTGAAAATACGCGTTGGTGAAAATTCACCCAACTTATGACCTACCATATTTTCGGTAACATAAACCGGAATCATTTTATGACCATTGTGTACTGCAATAGTGTGTCCAACAAATTCCGGAGAAATTGTTGAGGAACGAGACCATGTCTTAATAATCTTTTTTTCGTTTCTTTCGGATAAACCTTGTACTTTTTTGAGTAACTTCAACTCAATATAAGGACCTTTTTTTACTGACCTTGGCATAGACTAAATTCCTTATTTCTTCCTACGCTTAATAATAAATTTATTTGAAGGATTCTTTGGCTTACGCGTCTTTAATCCTTTTGCTTTCTGACCCCATGGGGATACCGGATGGCCGCCGCCTGATGTCTTTCCTTCGCCGCCGCCCATTGGGTGATCGACAGGGTTCATTGCAACACCTCGGCTATAAGGTCTGTAACCTTTCCAGCGATTTCTTCCGGCTTTACCTAGGCTGATATTTTCATGATCAGCATTTCCGATAACTCCAAAAGTTGCTCTGCATTCGCTTCTGATTAATCTTACTTCGCCTGAAGGTAAACGCACTTGAACTTGATTTCCATCTTTAGCGACTACTTGAAGTGAAGTACCTGCACTGCGTCCTAATTGTCCGCCTTTTCCAGGTTTCATTTCAACGCAATGAACGAATCCGCCCAAAGGCATTTCTTTCAAAGGTAATGAATTTCCAACTTTAATGTCCGAACCGGGACCTGAGACAATAGTTGCTCCAACTTTCAAACCTTCAGGAGCCAAGATATATCTTTTTTCTCCGTCTTTATAGAATAACAATGCTATTCTTGAAGTTCTGTTTGGATCGTATTCAATAGAATGAACTACTGCAGGAACACTATCTTTATCTCTTTTAAAATCTATTATTCTGTATTGTCTTTTATGTCCACCACCGATGTGTCGTGAAGTAACTCGTCCTAAGTTATTTCTACCACCGCTCTTAGAGAGTGGTGTCAATAAAGACTTTTCCGGTTTAGTTTTAGTTATCTCTTCAAAAGTAGAGATACTCATAAAACGGGTACCGGGGGTATTCGGTTTTAATTTTCTAATTGCCATGCTTAAAACTCCGCTTCAGCTTTCGTTCTATTATACTTGCTCAAATAAATCAATTTTATCGCCTTTTTTCAGAACGACAAATGCTTTCTTAAAATCAGGCTTTTTTCCGCTAAAGCGTCCTGATTTGCGGAAAACCATTTTGGTTTTTCCTTCGTAATTTGCAGTGCGTACATCTGCTACTTTTACGCTAAATTTCTTTTCGATAGCTTTTTTAATTTCTATCTTATTCGAACCTTTTGAAACAACAAAACCATAAGTGTTGTGTGCTTCAGTCGAATTAGTAACTTTTTCTGTGTACAGCGGTTTTACAATGATATTATGCATTAGTTGTCTCCGTTGCTAAATTTTTTGAATAACTGCTGTTTAAGCTTGCCAAAGCACTTCTCTGAAGTACTAAAATCTGATTATTTAGTATTTCATAAGTTGATGCTTTTTCAACTTCTAATATTTTTACTCTGTCAACATTTCTGCCTGATTTGTAAACATTAGGCTGATATGAATTTGTAAGCAGCAATATTTTCTTTCCGCTTACTTTCAATGCTTTAAGAATTGCAGTAAAGTCCTTTGTCTTAGCAGCTTCGAAGTTAAAATCTTCTACTACAACTAACTGACTATCTTTAACTTTATAACTTAAAGCAGAAACTTTAGCCACATTCTGGAGTTTCTTAGGCAGAGACTGTCTATGATCTATAGGTTTAGGTCCAAATATTGTTCCGCCGCCCTTCCAAAGTGGTGATCTGCTTGTACCTGCTCTAGCACCGCCACGACCTTTTTGATTCCATGGTTTTTTACCACCGCCTCGTACTTCGCCGCGTTCTTTTGTTTTGCTGGTACCTTGCCGTTGATTAGCCAAATACATTTTTACTGCTAAATAAATAGCGTGGTCATTCGGTGTTACACCAAATACACTCTCATCAACTGTAATTTTTTCTTTTGAAAGACTTCCGTCTATCTTATATACTTCTAATTCCATACTATCTATTTAATTTTAAGAATTTCGACAATTGCATTAACTCCACCGGGAATTGCGCCTTCAACTAATATGATGTTCTTTTCAGGTAGTATTTTAACTATCTTCAAGCCTCGTATTGTTACATTAACGCCACCCATTCTACCGGCCATTTTCTGACCTTTAAAAACTCTTGATGGATAAGATGATGAGCCGATTGAACCTGGAGCTCTCAATCTATCACTTTGGCCGTGTGTTGTACCGCCAACGCCGCCAAAACCATGACGCTTCATTACACCCTGGAAACCCTTACCTTTAGTTTTTCCGCGTAATTTAACCTTTTCTCCTTCTGCGAATAACTCAACTGTCAAATCTGAACCTACTTGAAATTCTGATGAATTATCAAATTTAAATTCTTTAACAAATTGTGCAGGGGCTATATTAACTTTTTCATAAAAACCTTTGCGAGGTTTATTAACATTTCTTTTCTTTTCGCCAAATCCCAATTGAAGAGCGTTATACCCATCTTTTGAGGTAGTCTTTACTGAAAGAACTTTGCATGGACCGGCTTCTATAACGGTTACCGGGATGCGGTTGCCTTCAGGGCTGAAAATATTTGACATTCCTAATTTTTTTCCAAGAATTCCTGGCATTTTTGCTCCAATATTATAATTTTATCTCAATATCGACGCCCGCCGGAATATCCAGCTTGCCTAAAGAGTCAATCGTCTTAGGATTAGAATTATGAATATCTATGATCCTTTTATGTACTGACAATTGAAACTGCTCTCTTGATTTTTTATCCACATGTGGAGAGCGTAATACAGTAAAAATTGTTTTCTTTGTAGGAAGCGGTATAGGACCAGATACAACTGCTCCAGTGCTTCTTACTGTTTTGATAATCTTTTCTGTAGATTTATCAATTAATAAATGATCATACGATTTTAATCTAATTCGTATTTTTTGACCTGCCACGAGTATAACTCCTTGTTTCTAAAAAGAAATAAAAAGGGAGATTGACTCCCTTTTTATAAATATTCACTAATTTATTCGATAATCTTGGTTACTACACCAGCGCCGACAGTTCTGCCGCCTTCACGGATAGCAAAACGAAGTCCTTCTTCCATAGCGATAGTCGTAATTAATTCAATTGACAATCTAACATTGTCGCCTGGCATAACTACTTCATGACCTTCTGGAATCTGAGCAACACCGGTAACATCTGTGGTTCTGAAATAGAACTGTGGACGGTAACCGTTTGAAAATGGAGTATGTCTTCCACCTTCTTCTTTTGATAAGATGTAAACTTCACCTTCAAATTTCTTATGAGGTGTAATTGAACCGGCTTTAGCTAAAACCATTCCGCGTTCAATTTCTTTTTTGTCAACACCGCGTAACAATAAGCCTGCGTTGTCTCCTGCCATAGCTGAATCTAATTCCTTACGGAACATTTCAACACCGGTAACAACTGTCTTTTTGTGTGCGCCTAATCCAATTAATTCAACTTCTTCCTGAACCTTAACAGAACCTCTCTCAACACGACCGGTAGCAACTGTACCACGGCCGGTAATTGAGAAAACATCCTCAACAGGCATCAAAAATGGTTTGTCTGTAGCTCTTTCAGGAACCGGGATATAGCTGTCAACAGCATCCATCAATTCCCAAATGCATGTATATCTTTCATCGTCAATAGGAGCATCGCTTGAGCCTGCTTCTAATGCTCTCAAAGCTGAACCCTTAATGATAGGAATATCATCGCCAGGGAATTCATATTTGGTTAATAACTCGCGTAATTCCATTTCAACTAAGTCGATTAATTCTTCATCATCAACTGCGTCAACTTTATTCATAAATACTACTATACGAGGTACACCTACTTGGCGTGCAAGAAGGATGTGCTCTCTCGTCTGAGGCATAGGACCATCTGTAGCAGCTACTACTAAGATAGCGCCGTCCATTTGAGCAGCACCGGTAATCATGTTCTTAACATAATCGGCGTGACCAGGACAGTCAACATGTGCATAATGTCTGTTTGCAGTAGAATATTCAACATGCGCGGTTGCAATTGTTATTCCTCTTGCTTTTTCTTCCGGAGCGTTGTCAATTGAATCAAATGTTCTTACTGATGACAAACCTTTTTTTCCAAGCGCCATTGTAATAGCAGCGGTCAAAGTTGTCTTACCGTGATCAACGTGTCCAATTGTACCGATGTTCACATGCGGTTTACTACGATCAAATTTTTCTTTAGCCATAGAAAATATTCTCCTTTGTTACTTAAATATCTTTATTAATTAAACTATACCGATTACTTTTTACCGGCGGTTTTTTCTGCAATCTCTTCAGCTATTGACTTCGGAACTTCCGAATAATGTGAAAATTGCATTGTGTAGATTGCTCTTCCTTGCGTCATCGAACGCAAAATAGTAGCATATCCGAACATTTCAGAAAGAGGCACATGCGATTTAATAACCTGAGCATCTTTTCTTGCGTTAAATCCTTCAATTCGTCCTCTTCTAGAGTTCAAGTCGCCCATAACATCTCCTAAATATTCTTCAGGAGTTATTACTTCTACGCCCATTATTGGCTCTAAAAGAATAGGTTTAGCTTTTCTGGCGCCTTCTTTGAAGCCCATCGAACCTGCAACCTTGAATGAAATTTCGTCTGAATCAACTTCATGATATGAACCATCATAAAGCTTAACTTTAACATCTACAACAGGGAAACCTGCGATAACACCGTTTCTCATTGCTTCTTGAATACCTACTGATACTGCCGGAATGTATTCCTTAGGAACAACACCGCCGATAATACCGTTGATGAATTCAAATCCTTTACCGGTTTCGTTTGGTGAAAGTTCAAGCCAAACATCTCCGAATTTACCTCTACCGCCTGATTGACGAACAAATTTACCCTGAGCAGTAACTGTTTGAGTAATTGTTTCTCTGTATGCAACCTGTGGCTTGCCGACATTTGCCTCAACCTTGAATTCTCTTTTCATTCTATCAATGATGATTTCAAGATGAAGTTCGCCCATTCCGGCGATTAGTGTTTGACCGGTCTCTTCATTGGTACTTACTCTAAAAGTAGGATCCTCATCGGATAATTTACCTAATGATTCTGATAGTCTATCCTGGTCAGCTTTGGTTTTTGGTTCAATAGCAATTTGAATAACTGGTTCAGGGAATACCATACGCTCTAGAATGATCGGATCGTCATCTCCACACAAAGTATCACCGGTGCGAGTATTTCCAAGTCCGACAGCTGCAGCAATATCACCTGCGCGAACAGACTGAACTTCTTCGCGATGATTTGCATGCATTCTAAGCAAACGGCTAATTCTTTCTTTTCTTCC
>CAIWTC010000372.1 GCA_903915485.1 uncultured Ignavibacteriales bacterium
CAACACAAGCATCTTGACTTCATCAACTAAGGGGATAACTACTGAATCAGTTTTTGCTATGCTCGAGGGGACACGCTTCCCAAGTTTATGAGTAAGCTTTTTAGATAATAAATTATCGCCTATCAAAGAGAGGTCCGAGATACTGCTCGGCGTATTAATAACAATACTAACTCGCCCGCCTTTCACCGGATTTGTTAAATCAGGATTACAACCTGTCAAAAAGATGCTTGATAAAGACAAGCATAAGACCACAATATATATATTCTGTATTTTCATATTACTTCTTTCAAAAATTTTCTAACTCTACTTTATCCCCTGATAATCTAAAAGTATAAGGGATAAAACATTTGCTATGCTGTTTTATCCCTTAAACATTAAACTATTATTCGGTACATACTACGCGAATACCACCACAATTATATTTAGTTGTTATGGTCATCGAGTAACGGTCAGTACTGCGGCCGTCCCCACCATAGCCATCCCATGAACTGCCGCGGGCAACTTTGTAAGTCCCTACTTCAGCCCCTGCTGGATTTGTTTGCGACTCGCTGGTATAACTGCCATACCAATCCCAGCACCATTCCCAAACATTTCCACTCATATCATAAAGCCCAAGTTCGTTCGGTGTTTTGCCACCGACGGCTTGAGTTGTATTTGTAGCATAATTATACCATCCGACACTGCTAAGAGTATTGCTTCCGCTGTAAATATAACCCTGACTTTTATTTCCGCCTCTGGCCGCATATTCCCATTCTGCTTCAGTAGGAAGTCTGTATCCCTTTGCAGTGAAATCGCACGAAACAGTTCCCACTGTCCAGGAATTAGGGCTGGTGTTTCCGTTTATGCTATAGCAAGGAGTCTTGCCTTGGCTTCTGCTGAGTTTATTACAAAAATCAATACCTTCGTACCAACTAACTTGTTCCACAGGCGCCGTTATAACACCTTGTGTAACAAACCCGCTGGGATTAGTCCCCATAACAGCTAGCCACTGCTCTTGAGTTATTTCCGTTTGACTAATGCTGAAATTACTCAGAGTAACTTGATGTATCGGAAGCTCATCTGTAGTTCCGTTTGATGAACCCATAGCAAAAGTCCCGCCTGTAACAGATACCATCTTAAAAGGCTTTGGTCTTGCTTGTCCAATTGTAAGAGTATTATCCTGCGTCTCACTAATCATCACAAACATTTCGTTGAACGCACCATATAAGCCGGATTGATATGTTTTGCCATTTGACCTGAATGTGTAGAATATATAATTCAGACCTGGATTAAGATATATTTCACCGTCGGCAATTCTATTGCTTATGCTGAAAGAATATTCTCCTGCATATTTATAGTAACTTCCGGTATAACTTCTCAAACCAATATTCTCAATATCAAATATATCAAGACTGTCTCTTTCCATGCGACTCATCATAGCGGTATCAATAAGTCAATACTGTTCGGAATTAGACCACGCATTTATGAAGGCAGTATCATTTGCCCATTGTGTCATATCCAACACAAGCATCTTGACTTCATCAACTAAGGGGATAACTACTGAATCAGTTTTTGCTATGCTCGAGGGGACACGCTTCCCAAGTTTATGAGTAAGCTTTTTAGATAATAAATTATCGCCAATCAAAGAGAGGTCCGAGATACTGCTCGGTGTATTAATTACAATACTAACTCGCCCGCCTTTCACCGGATTTGTTAAATCTGGGTTGCATCCTGAAAAGAACAACCCTAAAATTACTATTGTAATCAAAGGAAGAGTTTTTTTGATTAAATTTTTCATACTCAGCTCCTCACTAAAATAATCTATATTTAATTTGTGCACCGAGTTCGAAACCGGTTATGGCCATCGAAGATTTTTTATCCGAAAGCGTACCGGTCGAAAACTTTATTAGTCCATCTGCGTAAAGTAAATCTGAGAAATACCATGTAGCACCGCCTCCGAGGGCAAAGATGGTCGCACCATTTGTTTCATCTTCACTTTTTGAATAAAGTTTCAACTCGAGGAGACCTTTTAGAGAGTATTGGTCACTCATCTTAAAATCTCCAATCCCGCCGAAATCTATTTGGTTCCCGTTGGAATTTTTGTCCTGTGTTTTAAGTGAACCATAACCTAAATCGTTCCTGCCTTTAGTGCGCTCTCTCAAATACACAATGTAACTTGCTTTATCCGCCACCAGAATGCTGCGTAAATCAAGATTAATTTTATTTCCGGATTTAAATACATCCTTATCACCATATGAATCACTTCCATAAAGCGTGTAAGCAAGGTCAACCGTCAACCGCAATTTTCCTAACGAATGGTCGATTGATTGTTCACCGCCCACATTTACAGTGAACTCAAATCCCGGAACATATTTTTTTGAATCATTTATGTATGGCTGGAATCCTGCCTTATATACAAATCCCATTCCTCCGCCAATCACATAATCATCATACTCCATAGCATAAGCGCTTGACATATTAAACGCAAATCCCTGACTGTAACTTGGCACTCTGAATGCCAATGGGAACAATCCTACGGAACCTGCGATGCTGCTTTCTGCATCTTCAAGTTTTGTTTTTCCGGTCGGCAAATTAAATCCTCCCGTAATAAGCAACTTATCATCCATTGTAAGATATGAACCACTTATTCTTGAATCCGTCAAACCTGATAAAGTTTTCGAGCTTCCGCTTGAACTTGAGAAAGCTGAAGCAGACCTGAATTGAAGAAAGAGTTGATTATCAACCGGCATCATTAATTCAATAGGAAATGATACCTGTGATATTTTTTGTCCGTTATCAGTTGACCATGACTGAGTATAAATACCCGCACCCAAGTCCAGATTTTTAAACAGGGTTGTCTGCGACATTTGAGGAAGAACACATTGAGTTAATAAGACTATTAATACATATAACTTTTTCATTTCATTAACTCCTTATTTCGATGGAATAGATGATGGAACAGTAATTTCAAGAGTAACCTTGACGCCGGCTTTTAATCCGGGTGTGAATGGCGTGCGGTCATCTTTTCCTGTGGTCACTTCGTTAGTGATACTTGTGCTAATCGAGTTTAAGCGCTCCATAATATTTGTACTGCCCCCGGAAGCGGCAGTCACAAGATTACCTTCTTTTGTCCCGTTTGAAATATTAACTGCGTTGGCAGATTTTTTAGATGCAGCCGAAAACGCAGGATCTATCTTATTTGCCTGCGAATATTGTTCTGCCGCTTCGGAATATCTTCCCTTGTCCTCTAAGTCCAGGCCTTTGCAATAAGAAACAAATGCCATATAAGATTCAGTAGGGATAACCTGAATTGCCGCACGCTCTTCATCGGTTAACACGCAGCCTAACTGCTTTAGAATGTTGAAAGTTAATTCTTTTTGAACCTTGAAGAATGAGTTAATATTTCCGGTCAGGTTGGTAGTTTCTTGAATCTGACCCGAATGAGAACCAATTACATTAACATCATACCGTAAGTTCTCATTATTCAAATCAAGATAAGTTCCGTTCATAAGTTTGCTTGCACCCAAAAGCTTTCCGACTCTTGGAGCAGTGGATGCATCAACAGCACCGCTTTGGCCAAGCTGAATTTCATCAAGAAGTTTTTGTAACTTAACTCTCTCAACAACTTTTAACGACTTAACTTTGGAGAGGTCAGTGATAATCATTTCTGTCAACCCTTTTTCCAAAGGGTCCAAAGACCGGTTATCCCCTAAGTTTTTGAAATAAAGAACCGCAACTGAATTTTCCGGAATTGATTCAACCGAAAGAGAGGCCTCATTCTTTAGTGCGTTCTTAACTTCAAGTTCTGATTTTTTTCTGGATATCAATTGGATTCTTCCTTCGATAGCGCTTTTGGAGCCACTGAAAATTCCCAAATTGGAATAATTTTTATAGCACCTCAGGGCTTGGTCAAAATCTTCTACTGCTTCATAAGCTAACCCAAGGTATAAAATTGTCTGGCCATCATCGGGCATTTTACTTAGGGCATGAGACAGATTTTTTATAGCCAACTCGTTATCGCCCTTTTTATAATACGAATAGCCAAGTTGGCGAATCGACTTATAGTCTTCGGGGTTTTGCGATATTTGGGATTGAAAATATTGAATTGCCGTGCTATAGTTTCCACTTTTCAGTTCACTCATTCCTGAGTTATAAAGTGATGGACTGCAGCCAATGAACAGGACTATTAAAAGTCCGGCAAGTAGCGGAATTAAAGTTTTATTCATACACGCTCCGGTTTAATTGAAGAAAAATAAATTAAAGTTAAAAATTAAGTCGTTATATTTTATAAAAATATTATCTACTTCAGTAAAACTATATCCAAAATACTAAATCATGCATATCCGGAGACCGACATCTCCGAGATTTTTTTCAGCAGGGATAGTGAAGCAGGGTCATCTATGCGCACAGTTAATGCCTGACGAAAATTCTTCCTGGCCTCCTCATAATTTGCCCTGGTAAATGAATTAAACGCTCTAGTATAAGCGGTGAAATAAGCTTCATCACTGCTTTCAAGTCGTTCATCCGAAAAAGCAAAAACTTCATATACCAAAACCGGTTTTGTCTTACCCTTAACTACTATCACATCGAGAGGTCTTGTCCTATACAGATCTTTAGTCAGCCCCTCATATGTATACTCTGATATCATCAGGTGCGTTCCATAGGCCTTGTTAGCACCCTCAAGCCTTGAGGCAAGATTGACTGCATCACCGAGCACGGTATAATCAAACACTTGGTCTGAGCCCATATTTCCAATTTTGACAGAACCGGTATTTATTCCAACACGAAAATTTATCTCCGGCAATCCTTCGGTCCTGAGTTGTTTATTCAGTCCAATTAATTTTTTCCGCATGAACAGCGCACAAGTAACCGCTGCATTCGCATGATTAGGAACTTCAAGCGGGGCACCGAATTCAGCCATCAATCCGTCACCAATATACTTGTCAATTATTCCACCCTGCTCCAACACGATACTCGTCATTTGAGTGAAATATAAGTTTAATAGTTTGACTAATTTTTCGGAAGACAATGTTTCGGCGATTGCAGTAAAATTTACTATATCTGAAAAAAGAATACTGACAGTTTTTTCATCACCTGAAAGAGCAAGTGCTTCAGGGTTATCAAGAATTTTGTTTATCACTTTTTCGGGGACATATTTTGCAAAGGCACCTTTTATGAACGCCTGCTCTTTTGTTATCATTACATTCATCACCACCAAAATGCCCAACCAGATTGATGCTGTGGAAATTAGAACTGTAGGAAGCGGGAACAAACTTTGACTATTCATCTGCAAGTATGTGAAGAAAATTAATCCGCCGAAAACAAAAATTCCACTCAAGAAAAAAAATATATTAGACTTTGGGAAAGCGCTTAATGAGAATACAACCGACAGAAGTATCACAACCAATATCACATTGCTATTTTTCCATTCAGAGTAAAAAGTATTTCCCAACATCGCATTTAACAATGACGAATGCACAAACACAAGCGGGACATTCCCTTCAAGCGTGGTTTGACCAATATCCGAAACCCCGGGGGAGATATCTGAAACAAAAACAAAACTCCCGCCCATCACATTTGAAAACGAAGCGGTCATTTCATCATTTTCAGCATTCTTTAATAAAATATGTGCATCAATATGATTAACTGCATCAAGCCAATTGCATGGGTACGGAATAAACGCATTCCCCGACTCATCTATTGGGATTGTCATATCCTTATCAAGAAAACTGTTAGCAGTCTTAGGAATAGTAATGGCATTGCCCCAATCAATTTTGATTGAATCAAATGGGACAGACATATAATCAAGGAACATAGCTAAACTCACTGCGGGGAAATAACATGAGTCAATTTTCACAACCATCGGGTAATGTCTGTAGATAGCATCTCCGTCTGCCACAGCATTTATATGCCCGCTATTGTGTGAAACTGAAGCAAATGTATCTTGCTGCATCATTGCCCATTCGGCAGACTTAGGTTTTCCCGCCCCGGCGACAGATAGTTTCTTAATGTATTCGTTTTTCAGTAAGCGCATCGCAGTTCCGGAACCCCATCGGAATCTAACATCCTTGCCCCTTAACTGAAAACCCACAGGCAGATAGACATCCCCTGAAAAATTTGCGAACGAAGAATACAAAATACTATCGGCAAACGCCTGTTTCTTTTTTTCAAAAATAACATCGTACATCATCGCACGAGGCTCAAAAACATTTATCGCATTGTTGAGCCTTGCGATATCTTTTCTATCAAGGTCCGGCGTATTAAAATAGTCATATGTTTCCTTGGTAATATTCACATGTACTATCTTTTTATCAAACTTGACACCCTGTCCGTTTTCAACGCTCTTCTTATAAAACACATCAACAAGTTTATAATCGAAATTATTCCATAACAATCCGCTATACTTTAAAAGTATGCAGACAAAAACCGTAATAAGTAAATTGATAATTGCAGTAACCCGCAATACCTTGTTACTTTTTAACTTCAATGTCATAAGTTTTAATTAGGAAAGGACTACCTGAAAATACTTGCAGTTTGTTTTTGAAATCATTGTCTGAAGCCCTGATGTTACCTCCAAAATTAAAAGGTTTATCCTTAGTAGAAGACAGAGCGGTCGCATTGCTTTTTTTGAGTTTATCCTCAATTGATTTCCACTTTGCGGCGGGGATAGAGGACTTACTCTTAAAAGCTGATTCAATCTCCGTCAACTTATCCGCAGAGCAGAAAACTACAAAACGGGCCAACTTACTTTTATTGTCTATCTCATAAAACTCAGAAGCAGAGGGCAGTAGAATAAATGCAGACGCCTTATATTTTTTGGGCTCTGAACTTAGAAGTGTGGATTCTGATTCATCATTGAATACAAGATATACGAAGCATTCAGTTTGCGGCTCGACATAAACGCGAACTTTATCCCCGACGCTTAGTCGATCGTTCGATTTAACTTTTAGGACAGCCTCTTTTGAACGCGCAAGTATCCCTATCTTAGCTTGAACCTTGGATTGCGGAAAAATTATTCCGCAGTGGATAAGCATCATAACCAGGAGAACTATTTTCTTAACCAACATACCACATCCTATTTTATAAGTAAATAAATTGCTCTTTCTGAATATAGAAATTTTTATTTGAATTTATAGTGTTTAGAATCAACAATATTTTTGATTTTTAAGAAGAAACTATTGGGTGAGAATGGAAAAATACGGAAAACCAGCCTAAAAGCAGTTATTTTCTAAAAGACTGTTTTTGCCCAAACCAGACCGATAAGTCGAATACCCAATTTTATTTTCCCTCTTTAGCTTACTTTTCCTTATATTTGTACTTAAATATTGAGAGAAAACAAATGTTTGAGCGTGAAGTCAAATTCATAACGGATATTTCATTAAACAACATAAAAAAGCTTGGGTCGTTCTTTACACTTGAGCAGCTGAGCAATTCAAAAATTCATCCGGCAATCACACAGTATATCTCAGCAGAGATAGACTATCTTATTTACTCCGACCGGCAGAGATTACTTCAGAAATCTAACTTCGATTATTCCGGCGCTGAAATTGCCAAGCACTTTGAAGCTATAGCAATAGAAATTAAAAAGAACAAGCTCATTCCTTTTGAAGAAGTTAAGATGCGTGTTCAAAGAGCAGTAAATTTTAATGTGAATTTCCTGCTTCGCCCTTATTGGACAATCCGTAAATTTATTTTTGACTCGGAGGATATCCGCTCGGCTGAAGAAATTAATCTGTTTTTGAACTACGGATATTTTTACGATTACTACAAACAGTATTTTCATAGAATACTTCAGAAGAAAAGTCTTCTCTCGCTATCTTCAAATGAATTTTCTGAACGCTTTATTGTATTTCGCAAAGAAATTATTTCATCGCAGTTTGAGCTCTATGTTGATGACACACTAACATCAATCGCTGAATTCCTTAATATGGGCGAGTCAGTTAAAGATCGCATCGCTGCAGGCTCTGTTGAGCTTTTCTTAAAAGACAGCGAGTTGATGGAATACACCGGCAGGTTACGGAATTTATTTGCCTCAGACCCAAAGCAGAAATATTTAATTTCGGACATTAAGGAAGCATTGCTTTCTAACATTCCTTCTGTCAGAACAATTGAAATTCAGGAAGATGAAGTTTCGTCGCAATCAGGAGTTGAGCTAAACGAATTTAACGAGAACGAATTATCAATCGATTCTTTGTTTCTTGAAGGACCCGTCACTCCTATCTCTGATGAACCGGCAGTGCAAACACAAGAAGAAATTATTGCTGAGGAAGCAAAAGATGAATCAGAGGCTGATGTCTCATCACAGATAACTGAACTCCTAACAACGCAACTGCTTGTTGAAGAGCATCACTCGTCAATTTTAGATGACTCTCAAACAGAGAAAACCTTTGACGGCGTTCAGGCAGAAACTCTGCTTGCTGAAATAAAAGCAGCAAGAGAAGCTTTGACTTCAGACTCAGAGACTACCATTAAAGAAACTGAACCCGAAACTGAAAATATCGAGTCAATTGAACTAAATGAAACAGAAGTTGAGGAGCCAGAAACAGCGCAAGAAACTGAAGACCTAGATTTTCAAGCGTTCGATGCAGAACTAGCCGACATTGAAGCCGCTATAGAAAATATTGACGAAGATGCTGATTCAGAAACTATCAATGACGAAGAATTAGAAAACGGGGAACAGATTTCAGAAGAGGAAGATTCGGAGTCGTCTGACTTTATCGAGTCACTTCAGGAAGATGATACCACCGAGAATGAACCTGAAGTTCAAGAAGAAATTATTCCCGAAGAGCCTCCAATTATTGAAGAAGAAGTGGAAGAAGAAGAATCAGAACTATTCCGTTATTTTTCCACTAAAGAAACTATGCGGATAATTAAAGAAATTTTTAACACCGACCAAATTGATTTTGTAACTACAATTGAAAAGATAGCAAACTGTGCTAATTTCGACCAGGCATCTTTGATTCTAAAATCGGTTTTTTATTCATATCGAATTAATCCACTTACTAATAAGGATGCAAAACTATTAGAGGATAGAATTCAAAGATACTTTACCGAAAGAGAGCAAATTTAATGTTTATAGATTACGCTGAAATTTCACTGCGCGCGGGTAACGGCGGATACGGTGCAATAGCATTTAGAAGAGAAAAATATGTACCAAAGGGCGGGCCTTCGGGCGGCAACGGCGGTAACGGAGGCAGCGTGTTTGTTGAGGGAAATGAAAACCTTAATACACTTTTGGATTTCCGTTATAAATCAAAGTATGAAGCAAGTAATGGCGTTAATGGCGGCGTATCTTTGATGGATGGCAAAAAGGGCGAGGATGTAATAATCTATCTTCCCGTTGGGACCATTATTAAAAATGCTGAAACCGGACAGATAATTTTCGACATCACCGCACACGGTCAAAAATTCTGCATCGCAAAAGGCGGAAGAGGCGGTAAAGGAAACAGTAACTTTGCTACACCAACCAAGCAAGCTCCACGCTGGGCTGAAGACGGCGGCAAAGGCGAAGAACTTAGCATTTCACTTGAGCTAAAACTCATTGCTGATGTTGGTCTTGTAGGATTCCCTAATGCAGGCAAGTCAACTCTAATATCTAAGATATCATCTGCCAGACCTAAAATTGCAGATTATCCATTTACAACCCTTGAACCAAATTTAGGTATTGTAAGATATAAAAATTATCAGAGTTTTACTGTCGCAGATATTCCTGGAATCATTGAAGGCGCTTCAGACGGTAAAGGACTAGGCTTACAGTTTCTTCGCCACATTGAACGGACTAGAATTCTTTGCTTCCTAATTGACTGTACTTCTGAAGATGTCAAAAAACAATTTAAAATCTTAAAAGCAGAGTTAGCTTCATACAGCGATCTTATGCTCGAGAAAGAAATAATTATCACTTTATCAAAAGTTGATTTATTGGACGATGACACTAAGAAAGAACTTTCCAAAATAAAAATCAATAAATCAAAAATATTTGCGTTTTCTTCTGCAACAGGCGAAGGGCTAGAGACCCTTATGAATGAAATGTGGAGAAAAATAGAAATTTCAAAAACAAAATAATACAGCGACCATAACCATGAAAACACTCAGAACATTCTTTTTGTTCTTCTCACTATTAATATCTGCGATCACAGTTCCCTCTTGTGATTCCTCAACCAATATACTGCCGGCCATAAATATATTTACAGATGCGGATGATGTTAAATTAGGTGATCAAGTAGTAGATCAAATAAATCACGATCCGGCAAATTATCCGTTATATACCGGCACCAATGCAGACGCAATAACTTCCTATATTTCAAGCACTGTAGTGGGTGAGGTATTAAAATCGTCTGACATTCAGAAGAAGAGCATTTACAATTACCAAACGAAAATACATCTAATCAAAGATGATAAGACAATGAATGCTTTTGCCCTGCCTGGCGGACCGGTTTATATTTATACGGGTTTACTTAAATATTTACTCAATGAATCAGCACTTGCGGGAGTCTTAGGTCATGAGATCGCACACGCCGAACGCAGACATGCTTCTACCAGAATGTCTCAGGAGATGGGACTGAATGCTTTATTAAGTGTAATTCTTGGAGAAAACCCTTCACAACTTGCGCAGATTGCAGCACAATTGTTTACGGGATTAACTCTTCTTCAGAACAGCAGAGCTAACGAAGATGAAGCAGACCTTTATTCATTTAAGTATTTGACTGACTCAAAATATTATTCGGGTTCGGTTAAATTCTTTTTTGAGCAAATGCGTGACGATGGTTTAGTAAGTTCCAAGAGTGATAAAATCGCCTTATTTTTAAGCACTCATCCAGACCCTATCGACAGGATTGCTTCTACTGATACAAGACTTACAACTGCAGGAAAACCAGTTATTTCCTATAACAGTACAGGTTCTGGTATTAATCTTTATATAAATGAATATCAAACAAATATTGTTTCAAAGCTGCCGTAAGAGAAACAATTCAAGCTTATACAAAAATAGCCGGACATCATTGCCTGGCTATTTTTTTATAAATTAATACTTAATTATTCTGACATCAAAGCAGCAATTGCAGAAGTATTTACAATGTCTTCAAC
>CAIWTC010000373.1 GCA_903915485.1 uncultured Ignavibacteriales bacterium
TAAAGTATTTCCTTGTGCAGCGGAGTTCTTCCAAATTACACCCTTAACAGATGGATTTGTAACCGGGTCTAAAGTGAAACTTGTGCCACTGCTCCACATAACATTTGCAATACTTCCGTTAGGTCCATCCATGATAGGATCATTTGTGGAGTTTTTTAATACATTGGTGCTTGTTTCGCTAAAGCTGGATAAATCAACACTAATTCCAAAAGGATTGACTTTGACGGTATTAGTTGTCATTAAGTCATTCCATATTTTTGGAGAATCCCAACCGTCACTATTTCGGTCGGAGTTATTGTGGTCTGAAATTAAAAATAATCCGCCACCGTTGTAAACAAAATTAATTATCGCGGTCTTTTCTGCTGCTGTGTATTGTATGTTTGGCTCATCTACAATATACACATCATAGTTTTTTAAATCTTGTACCGCCGCAGTTCCATAAGTAATTGCAGTACCGCTTGGCAAAGATTCTATATGATGTCCAAGTTTTACTAAATCAACTCCCCAGGCAGAAAGTGCACCTGTCCAATAATTTTCAGGTGTGGATGCAGTCACAGTTGATTGATCTGGGGTTGGAAGTCTTGGCACGGATCCGTTGGTTGCGCAGATTATCCAATCGGCATTCCCCGCAGTTTCTGCTTTTGTGGCATCAAATAAGAATTTTTTTTGTGCTAGTAAGTTAAAAGAGCAAATTAGTATTAAAGAGATTGTCAGTATTCGTTTCATATTTTCCGTAAAAAGTTAAGTCTTATATAGTACTTAAATATTAAACAAAGGGACAAAGATAAAAGTTTTATTTGGAAGTAATTATTCTTGCCTTATTTTTGGGTAATTACAATTTAGAAAATAAGATAAAATGCGAAATACTTTAATAATTGCTTTTTTGGTGATTTTCACTTTTGCGATGAGTTTTCCTCAAATAAAGAGAGATGAATTAATCAATACTGTTAAATATCTTGCGAGTCCCGAACTTCAAGGAAGAATGTCCGGGCATTCGGGGTATGATAAAGCAGTAAAATATATTTGCGATCACCTCACCGAATCTAAAATAAAACCGCTGAACAATGAAGGCTTTGAACAGAAATTTAATATCGAGTACAATGAAATTCTTGCTCCTCAACACTTTAGTATTATCCAAAACGGGAAGGCTAAGAGTTATGAAATTGGTACAGATTATGTGTTCCGCGGATTTTCGGGTGCTGGAAAAGTATCCGGAGATGTGGTTTTTTGCGGATATGGACTGTCTCAGCCTGAGTTAGGGTATGATGACTATGCGGGAATAGATGTTAGCGGAAAAACAGTTGTATGCTTTAAGTATAACCCAAGATGGACAATAAAAGAAAAAGGATTCTCAAACGGGAATCCGAGGGAGAAAGCAATCGTTGCTGCCAAACATGGTGCATCGGCAATTTTATTTGTTTCGTTTCCTAATGATGCAGAACCTCAAAAGCCAATCGGCAGTTTAATAGCCGGTGCAGGTGAGCAGATGATTAATTTTCCTGAACTTCACATTGACCTTGAAACAGCAGAAGATTTATTTTCAGGCAGTTCATTCTCGCTAAAGGAACTTCAGACCTTAATTGATTCACTCAAAGCTCCAAAATCAATTACGCTTGTTAATAAGATTGACTTAGAAGTAAACGCTAAGTATGATAAGGAGCATTCAGTTTCCAATGTAGCCGCGTTAATAGAAGGCAATGATGAAAAATTAAAGAATGAATACATAATAATTGGAGCACATCTTGATCATGTCGGCGGACAGGCGGGGGCGATTTACTTCCCCGGAGCGAATGATAATGCATCAGGTTCGTCTGCTTTGCTTGCAGTGGCAAAGGAGCTTGCTCTGAATAAAACAAAAATTCAACGCTCAGTTATCGTCGTTTTCTTTGCATCAGAAGAGCCCGGGTTATGGGGTTCTAAATATTTTGCTGAACATCTGCCGGTTCCAAAAGAGAATGTTAAGGTGATGATAAATCTTGACTGTGTTGGTTATGGCGATAGTATTCAGGTTGGCGGTGGTAAGAGTTCCCCTAAACTATGGAATATTGCAAAGCAGATTGATAGTTTGAAATATCATCGAATGATTGATGAAACAGGCAACGGCGGCGGCGCAGATGCTGAATACTTTTTCCAAAAGGGAATTCCCACGCTTTATTTTGTCACAAAAAATAGTTACAAGTATCTCCACCGCTTAGAAGACAAGCCTGAAACTTTGAATCAACCTTTGTTCGAAGCACTTGCTAATCTTGTTTATGATGTAACTGTTGAGATTGCTAACGAGGGAGCTGAGAAATAATTTTATTCTGAAATTGAATTTGAGGCGGCTTTAGCTTGACCGCCTCAAATTATAAATTAAAGTGAAGCCATATCGATTACAAACCGGTACCGCACATCTCCTTTTAACATTCTTTCATAAGCGGTTGCAACATTTTGAATGTCAATCAACTCAATATCTGAAACAATGTTGTGCTCTGCGCAGTAGTCAAGCATCTCTTGAGTTTCAGTGATGCCGCCGATTAATGAACCAGCCAAACTTTTTCTTCCCATAATTAAACTGAAAGCATGAACCTGTGCAGGTGTCGAAGGAGCACCGACGCAAATGTGAGTTCCGCTGTGTTTAAGCAAAGAAAGATAAAGAGACAGGTCATGCTCAGCAGAAACAGTGTCTAAAATAAAATCAAAATAACCTTGAACGCTCTGTAGCTGTGCTTTGTCTGATGTGACTACAAATTTCTGCGCTCCGAGTTTTTTTGCATCCTGTTCCTTGGCAGGTGATGTGCTCAGTACAGTAACTTCAGCACCGAAAGCAACACCGAATTTAACTGCCATGTGTCCAAGACCGCCTAATCCAAGAACTGCAAGTTTATGTCCTTTACCAACTTTCCAATGTCTTAACGGAGAGTAAGTGGTTATGCCTGCGCAAAGCAGCGGGGCAACTGCGGCAAGTGAGAGTTTTTCTGAAACATGCAGAACATATTTTTCGTTTGCGACAAATGTATTAGAATACCCACCGTAAGTTGGTGTTTTCTTATCCTGTTCATATCCGTTATAGGTCATAGAAGCGCCGCTTGCACAGAACTGCTCTAAACCGTCTTTGCAGCATTCACAATCTCTGCAGGAATCAACCATGCACCCGACACCGGCAAGGTCGCCGACCTTAAACTTTGTTACATGTGCTCCAACCTTAACAACTTTACCGACAAGTTCATGTCCCGGAACCATTGGAAAAATTGAACCGCCCCATTCATCTCTTACCTGGTGAATATCCGAGTGGCATATTCCACAGTAAAGTATATCGAACTGAACATCATGATTGCCAACTTCGCGCCGTTCAAAAGCCCACGGTGCTAATTCAGAAACTGCGGTCTGTGCGGCATATCCTTTTGCTTGTATCATACTAATATCTTTCTTAAAATTTATTCTATAATGAAAATCTGTTTATATAAAGGTAATCTATTCTTGAACAAATTACGCTTGTAACATTAAATAATAAATAAGTAAATTCCAATATAACTTCGCTCAATGTGAGCAATACTTGGGGGGAATATATGTCGGAATCGGGGGTGATGAAGCATAATTATCGCTATTTACACCTTGTGATACAGAGCATACTACCGTTTATGTGGATTGCTTTTATCTAGTCAAATTACTAATTTCACTCAAGTATTTCAGTCAGGTGACGGTGAATATAATATATGTGATGATGTTAAAGAATTTGTGACTGGGGATTACTTGAATCCGAAGGCACTTAAACGGATAAGAGCAGTTATTTTGCATTCGGAATAATTAAAATTTTGCTCTAGACAATCTAATATAAAGGAATATTTTATGAAATTGTCGCAATTTTTATTAACAATGATTTTTTTTACACTTCTTTTTAGCTTTCATAGTAAAGCTCAAATAACGAATTTAA